>DASSQM010000421.1:0-9715 GCA_035702465.1 Anaeromyxobacter sp.
CCGTCTCCAGACCGTCGCGTTCGCTCATCTCACCGTTCGCCCTTCGAGTCAGAAGGGCGAATGTCTATGAACGGGCGGCAGACAGTCAAGCCCTGATGACTCTCGGGGATTCGGCGGACCGCGCGGGGTCGGGCAACGGTACGTTTACGAGGCGCGCGATCGGCGGCCTCCTCGCCGACCGCGCGCTGCGCCCGGCGCCCGGTGAGTCGGCGTCGGCGTCGGGGTCGAGGTCGCGGTCGAGGTCGGGGTCGAGGCGGACTTCGAGGCCGCAAGGCGACGGCTCCCCACCAGCGCGGGAGAGGCGGTGGCCGCCCCGCTGCCCATCTTGCGCAGCGTTTGCGCTGGCGCGGTATGCCTCCGCTTTTCCTGCGGGGTTCCGAGGGGGTGCGCGGTTCGATTGTCCCGGATCACGCGGGGTTGTCAGGCCCGCCGAGGGCACAACCCTTGCTCCCGCGGGCGGGCACGGAGGTCGCCTCGTGAACACTTCCACCTCATCCGCCGCCATCGCGGCTCCCGCCCCGCCCTCGGCCGCCGAGCGCGAGGTGAAGCTCACCGCGTGGCTCGTGGTGTCCGCGGTGCTCGCGGGCTCGGTCCTTCAGGTCTGGGTCCCGCCGGGCGGGCTCACGCTCGTCGCCGGCGCCGGGCTCGCGGGCCTCGTCGCGATCGCGGTCTCGTTCCTCGCGCCGGGTCGGCTGCGCGAGACGCTCGCCGGATTCCGGTTCATCTCGACCCTGCTCTTCGTGCTCGCGGTGTTCGCGATCCTCGGCACGCTCGTGCTCCAGGGGAAGCCGTCCGGCTTCTACGTGCAGCGCTACGGCGCGCTCGGCAGCCTCATCGTGGCGCTGCGGCTCGACGACGTCTTCCACGGGCTCCCGTTCGCGCTCGTCATCGCGCTCTTCGGCGCCTCCGTGATCGCGTCCGCCGCCCTGCGCTGGCCGATCAAGCTCAACCGGGCGGGCTTCTTCATCTGTCACGTCGGCCTCATCACCTCGCTCGCGGGCGCCGCGGCCTCGACGTCGCTCGCGCTGCGCGGCCGCATCGACCTGCACGCCGGCGGCGAGCAGGCGACGCACGTGCGCCTCACGCGCGCGGGCGCGCCCACCGGCGAGTACGCCCAGCTCGGCTTCGACCTCCGCCTCGACAGGTTCGACCTCGTCAACTACGCCACCGAGTACCGCATCGGCTACTACGAGCAGCGCGCGGTGCGCGACGAGAAGGGCGTCCCCCGCGAGACGTGGCGGCTCGTGGCGAGCTTCGACCCCGACCTCGAGAAGCACCGCCTCCCGAACGGCGACTCGTTCCGGCTGAAGGGCGTGTACCCCGACTTCCTGCCGCTCTCGAAGGCGGCGCCCGCGAGCACCGGCGCACCCGCGCTCCAGGTGACGGTCGCAGGGGTCACGCAGTGGCTCGCCCCCGGCCAGGCGATCGCCTCGCCCGACGGGGCGGTGACGGTGGTCTTCGGCTGGGAGCGGCCGGCCGCACCCCAGGGCGGAGCGATGACCGCGGTCCTCGTCTCCGGCGCCGACCGCAAGGTCGTCGTGCACCGCGCCGACGGCAGCGCGGAGCAGCCGTACGCGGATGGCCTCGCCCTCCTCGGCGGCGCGGTGAAGCTCGGGTCGCTCTACGAGCACGCGAGCCGCTCGGTCGAGTACGGCACGGTCTCGCAGGACTGGAAGAACCCCGCGGCGCTCCTCGAGGTCCAGCAGCAGGGCCTGCCGAAGGAGCAGCTCATGTCGGCGGTGCGGCCGTCGGCGTTCATGCTCGCCCCCACCCGCGCGCTCGTGTTCGAGAAGCGCGACAAGGAAGTGAAGGCGTTCGTCTCGAACGTCACCGCCAGGCAGGGCTCGACCGTGGAGCGCCGCGCCATCGCCGTGAACGACCCCATGACGTTCGGCGGGTGGACGCTCTACCAGGTGAACTACAACCCCGAGGATCCGACCTACTCCGGCATCGAGGCCGTCTACGATCCTGGCGTCGCCTGGGTCTTCGTCGGGTTCGCCCTCATCAGCCTGGGCGTCTTCTACATGTTCTACGTGGAGCCGCGGCTCAAGCGCGCCGCCGCCGCCGCGAAGGCGTAGCCGGGGAGAACGAGCATGCTCACCTACATCTTCACCGAGTATCCGCTGTTCGCCGCCACCGGCGCGCTCTACGCCGCCGCCATCGCGCTCTACGCCGCCGCGTGGCGCTCGACGAAGAAGCTCGTCGCGCAGGCCGGGACCGCGCTCATGCTGTCGGCGCTCGCGCTCAACGCCGGCGTGTTCGTGCTGCGCTGGCACGAGGCAGGGCGCGCGCCGCTCAAGTCGCTCTTCGAGTCGCTCGTCTTCTTCGCGCTCTGCATCGCCATCGTCTACGTGTTCTTCGAGCGCATGTACAAGACGCGCGCCTTCGGCGTCCCGGCGATGCTGCTCTCGTTCGGCTGCATCGTCTACGCGATCATGAAGTGGGACGCGGAGATCGTGAAGCTGCCGCCGGCGCTCCAGTCGCCGTGGTTCGTGCCGCACGTGATGGTGTACTTCGTCGGGTACGCCGCGGTGGCGCTCGCGTTCGCGCTCGCGGTCATCCAGCTCCTCACGCCGCGCGTGGCGCTCGTCCGGCGGCTCCTCACCATGAAGGCCGGCACCATCATGACCGGCGCGCCGCTCGACGTGGAGAAGATGTCGTACGAGCTCGTGCGCTTCGGCTTCGTGCTCCTCACCGTCGGCCTCCTCGTCGGCTCCGTTTGGGCGAAGAGCGCATGGGGCGACTACTGGGTGTGGGACCCGAAGGAGAACTGGTCGCTCGTCACGTGGCTCACCTACGGCGGCTACCTGCACCTGCGCCGCGTGCGCGGCTGGCGCGGCGAGAAGGGCGCGTGGCTCCTCGTGGTCGGGTTCGCGGTGGTGATGTTCACCTACCTCGGCATGAACATGCTGCCGACGGCGGAGGAGAGCGCGCACGTGTACAGCGGGTAGCGCGCGGCGAAGGATTGGTGTGGCGTGGTGGGCGGCCCGGGGCTTCGGCCTCGGGCCGCTTCGTTTCGTCGCGAGCTACGGATTCGCCGACCGGCGACCGCTCGTCCCCGACCGATACTCCTTCAGCCGGTACTGGATCTTCCGGATCGACACCCCGAGCACCTCGGCCGCCTTCGCGGTCGAGCCGCCGCACTGATCGAGGGTGCGCAGGATGGCCTCGCGCTCGATCTCGAACAGGGTCGCGCCCGGGATGAGCGCGGAGGCGGTGCTCCCCTGCGGCTGGCCGCCGTGGAGCACCGGCGCGAGATCCTCGGCGCCGATCTCGCGCCCGGTCGCCGCGGCCGCCGCGCGCTCGATCACGTTCGCGAGCTCGCGGACGTTCCCCGGCCACTCGTAGGAGAACAGCGCGGAGAGCGCGCCCGGCGTCACCCCGCCGATCTCCTTGGCGCGCGGCGACGGCTGCTGGTCGAGGAAGTGGTTCACGAGCGCCGGGATGTCGCTCTTGCGCTCGCGGAGCGGCGGCAGCGCCACCGCCACCACGTTGAGCCGGTAATAGAGGTCGTCGCGGAACCGCCCGGCGCGGACCTCCTCGGCGAGGTCCCGCTGCGTCCCGGCGACGACGCGGACGTCGACGCGGACGGCCTCGGTGCCGCCCACGCGCTCGAACTCGCCCTGCTGGAGCACCCGCAGGAGCTTCACCTGCACGGGCGCCGGGAGCCGGCCCACCTCGTGGAGGTAGAGGGTCCCGCCGTTCGCCTGCTCGAGCGCGCCGGCGCGGCGGCCGTCGGCGTCCGCGAACGCGCCGCGCTCGTGGCCGAACAGCTCCGAGTCGAGGAGGGCCTCCGAGAGCGCCGCGCAGTTCACCCGAATGAACGGGCGGTCGCGGCGGGGCGACGCCTCGTGCAGGACCTGCGCGAGGTGGGCCTTGCCCGTGCCGGCCTCGCCCTGGACGAGCACGGTGGCCTTGGTCGGCGCCACGCGGCGCACGACCTCGAGCACGGCCGAGAGCTCGGGCGCGGCGCCGACGAGCTGCAGGCGCCGCCGGATGCGATCCCGGAGCGCCGCTCGATCGCGCCGCAGCCCGCGGTTCTCGAGCGCCTTCTCGAGCGCGAGGAGCACGTGGGCGGGCTCGAGCGGGCGGACGACGTAGCTCTCCGCGCCCGCGCGGAGCGCCGCCACCGCCGCGTCCACGCGGTCGCTCGTCGTCGCGACCACGGCGGCCGCATCGCAGCGCAGCGCGCGCAGCCGCGCGATGAGCGCGGGCGCCTCGAGGTCCGGGAGTGCCGCGTCCACGAGGGCCGCCGCCGGCTCGAAGCTCGGGACGAGCCCGAGCGCCGCTGCCGCCGTCGAGGCCTCGACGGCGTCGAACCCGGCCCCGCACGCGGCTGCGCGCAGCGCCGCGCCCTCGATGGGGTTCGCGACGACGACGAGGATGCGGTCCCGCTTCACCATCTCCCGCGGCGGGGGTAGCAAGGGGCGTACCCGGGTTTCGGGCGTCGCCGCCTGCATGAATTGCGCGAAGAGCGCGCGGCTGCGCGCAGCGCAGGCGCGCTTCGCGGCGTAACCTCTTCGGCTGAAAAAGGATTTCCGCCGCGATCGCTGTCGAGCGCATTCGCCGGGGTCTGCGCGTGCGCCGGAGCGAGGCGGGCAGTGCCGAGGCGTGCGGCGGGCGCCTCCGGCAGGCGCGCGCCGGTTGCCGCCCGGGTGCGACGCGCTTACGAACGCGCGGTGGACCGGACCTGGCTCGGCGGGCGGCTCTCGGTCGTCCTCGGCGACATCACGAAGCAGGCGGTGGACGCCATCGTGAACGCCGCCAACACGTCTCTCCTCGGAGGCGGCGGCGTCGACGGCGCGATCCACCGCGCCGCGGGGCCCGAGCTCCTCGAGGAGTGTCGCACGCTCGGCGGCGCCCGCACGGGCGAGGCGAAGATGACGAAGGGGTACCGCCTTCACGCCCGCCACGTCATCCACGCGGTCGGGCCGGTCTGGGGCGGCGGCGCGCGGGGCGAGGACGCGGCGCTCGCGAGCTGCTACCGCGAGGCGATGCGCCTCGCGGACGAGCACGGCTGCCGCTCGATCGCGTTCCCCGCCATCTCGACCGGCGTCTACCGCTTCCCGCTCGAGCGGGCGACGCGGATCGCGGTCGGCGAGGTGCGGCGCGCGCTCGAGGCCGGCAGCCCCGTCGAGAGGGTGGTCTTCTGCTGCTTCTCCGCCGGCGATCGCGACGCGTACGAGCGCGTGCTGGACGAGGTGGCGGCGGGCGCCTGAGGCCTACGCGCCGGCGGCGCGGCGGCGTCAGCGCGGGAGCGGCGCGCCCTGCCCGGTGGACGGCCCCGGCTCCTTGGCCGCGCCCATCGAGTAGTCCGTCGGCGCGAAGGGCAGCGCGCCTTCCGAGCCCGGCGGGTTCGCGAGGCGGAACCGGGTCGAGTTGTCGGAGAGGACGATGAGGATGAGCAGGGCGACGAACACGAGCGACGTCATGAAGACGAGCCGGTTCGCGCCGGTCTGATCCCACAGGTGCATGAAGAAGAGCGCCACGAGCGCGCCCTTGCTCGACGCGATGAGGAGCGCCACGAAGATGGCCCAGCCGCCGGGGAGGTGCAGGCGCGACAGCGCCCAGGTCGCGAGGGTGAGGACGAGCAGCGCCGCCCACACCACGACGTACCGCCCGACGTGCGAGTGGTGCCCCACCCGCTCGTGCTCCTCCATCGCGACGCTGCCGCGCTCGGCCATGCTGCGCTCCTAGATGAGGTAGATGAGCGGGAACACGAAGATCCAGATGAGGTCCACGAGGTGCCAGTAGAGCCCCGCGAGCTCGACGGGCACGTGGTACTCGGGCGTGTACGCGCCCGCGCCGGCGCGCACCCCGATGACGACGAGGATCGTCGCGCCCACGATGACGTGGATGCCGTGGAGGCCGGTGATCATGAAGTACAGCGTGAAGAACAGCCGCGGCCCCGACCCCGCGATCTCGCCGCGGTAGAACCGGCCCGGGAGCTCGCCGGTCTCGAAGTGGTGCGAGTACTCGATGTACTTGAAGAAGAGGAACAGGAGCGCGAGGAGCACGGACACGAAGAACAGCGCGCGCGTCCCCTTGCCGTCGCCGCGCCCGGCGCGGTCGAGGCCCATCGCCACCGTGAACGAGCTCGTCACGAGGACGATGGTGTTCACGAGCCCGATCCAGGTCTGGAGCCCGCGGCTCGATTCGACGAACGCCTCGTGGAAGAGGTAGCGGTAGACGCTGTACCCGGCGAAGAGCGCCGCGAAGAGCAGCACCTCGGTCGCGAGGAACACCCACATGCCGAGGCGCGCGGCGTGCTGCTGCTTCTCGAGCGACTCGAAGTGGTGCGCGAGGTAGCTCGTCGCGGCCACCTCGCCGGCGGAGGCGCTAGACATGCTTCGGCTCCGGGGCCGCGGTGGCCGGGAGGTCGGGGTAGGGCTCCTCGTACTCGTGCGGCCCGTGCGTGATGACGGGCGTCACCTCGAAGTTCTCGGGCGGCGGCGGCGACGGCGTGTCCCACTCGAACCCGCGCGAGCGCCACGGGTTCGGGCCCGCGAGCGGGCCCCACTTCAGCGCGAGCAGCGTGTAGACGAGCACGATGAGGAGGCCGATGGCGAGCACCGACGCGCCCGCCGTCGAGGCGACGTTGAGCGGCCAGAAGCGCTCGGCGTACTGGTAGTAGCGGCGCGGCATGCCCGAGTTCCCGAGCAGGAACTGCGGGATGAACGTGAAGTTGAAGCCGAGCACGATCATCACCGCCGCCACGAGGCCCCAGCCCTCCGGGTACATGCGGCCCGTGATCTTCGGCAGCCAGTAGTGGAGCGCGGCGAGGAACGCCATCACCGTCGCGCCGACCATGATGAAGTGGAAGTGCGCGACGACGAAGTAGGTGTCCTGCCAGTGGATGTCGAGCGAGACCGTCGCGAGCGCGATCCCCGTCATCCCGCCGAAGACGAGGAAGAAGAGGAACCCGATGAAGTAGGCGAACGGCGTCTTGAAGGCGATCGACCCCTTGTAGAGGGTCGCCGTCCAGTTGAAGACCTTGATGGCGGTGAAGATGCCGACGAGCATCGACAGGACGCCGAAGATCCCGCCCGTCATCGCCGACTGGCCCGACGTGAAGAGGTGGTGACCCCACGTGAAGAAGCCGACGAACGCGATGCCGAGCGACGAGTACGCGACGGCCTTGTAGCCGAACATGTTCTTGTGGGCCATGGCGCAGACGACCTCGGAGATCACCGCCATGGCCGGCAGCACCATGATGTAGACGGCCGGGTGCGAGTAGAACCAGAAGAAGTGCTGGAACAGCACCGGATCGCCGCCGCGCGCGGGATCGAACACGCCCCAGCCGAACGCGTGCTCGAACGCGACGAGGAGCAGCGTCATGCCGAGGACCGGCGTGGCGAGGATCTGGATGATCGAGGTGGCGTAGATCGACCACACGAACAGCGGGAGGCGGCTCCAGGTCATGCCCGGCGCGCGCATCGTGTGCGTGGTCACGATGAAGTTGAGGCCGGTGAGGATCGACGAGAAGCCGAGGATGAACGCGCCGAGCAGGACGGGCACGACCTTCGTGACCGTGGTCGTCGAGTACGGCGTGTAGAACGTCCAGCCGGTGTCCGTCCCGCCCTGGATCATCCCGTAGAGCGCGACCGCAGCGCCCGTGAGGTACAGGTAGAACGACAGGAGGTTCAGGCGCGGGAACGCCACGTCCTTCGCGCCGAGCATGATGGGGAGGAGGAAGTTCCCGAACCCGCTGGGGATGGCCGGGATCATGAACAGGAAGATCATGACGATGCCGTGCAACGTGAACATCCGGTTGTACGTCATCGCGCTCATGATGGTCGGCCCCGGCGTGAGGAGCTCGATCCGGATGAGCAGGGCGAACACGCCGCCGATGAAGAACGAGATGGTGGTGCCGACGAGGAACATCACGCCGATGCGCTTGTGATCGAGCGTGAGCAGCCAGCTCCTCAGCCCGGTCTCGGGCGAGTTGAGGTAGTTCCTCGGGTTGTAGAGGAGGTCACTTGCGGATGACGGATTCATAGACCGGGCCTTCCGACGGGCCGGTGGCGACCGCCGTCGTTCGGAGCGACTTGATGTACTCGACGATCGCCGCGACCTCGGGCGGCGAGAGCTTGCCGAGGTACGTCGGCATGACGTTCTGGAAGCCCGCCACGATGTCGGCGGACGGATCCATCATCGACTTCGTGAGGTACGCCTCGTCGGCGACGACCGTCTTGCCGTTCTGGAGCCGCTCCTCGCGCAGGTAGAGATCGGTCCAGGTCGGGCCGATGTGGCGCGTCCCGTCGACCGAGTGGCACTTGAAGCACCCGTTCTGCGCCGCGATGCGCTGCCCCGCCTCCACGATGTTCGACGACGGGAGCACCTGCTCGCCGGGGATCGGCGCGCTGTCCTGCGCCGAGGCGAGCCCGCGGCGCTGCGTCGCGATCCAGGTGTCGAAGTCCGACGCGGGCATGACCACGAGCTCGGCGAACATCCCGGAGTGCGTGAGCCCGCAGTACTCGGCGCAGAAGATCTCGTAGCGGCCGGGGCGGTCCGCGTTGAACCACGTCTGCGTGTAGCGGCCGGGCAGCGCGTCCTGCTTGATGCGCAGCGCGGGAACGAAGAACGAGTGGATGACGTCGCGCGAGGTGATGAGCAGGCGCACCGGGCGGCCCGCGGGGACGCGCAGCACGTCGAGCGAGTTCGGCCCCCCCGGATACGCGAACTTCCACATCCACTGCTTGCCCTGGACGTACACGTCCATGGCGTCCTCGGGCGGGGTGGAGAGGCGCATGTACTGCGGGAACCCGATCGCGAAGAACGCGAGGAAGAGCAGGAGCGGCCCGCCGATGAAGAACACCTCGTGGACGGCGGTCGGCTGCACGCGCGGCGTCGGGTCCGTGTCGCTGCGGCGCTTCCACTTGACGAAGAAGAGGAGCGCCGCGAGGAACACGCCCGTCGCGCCGACCATCGTGACGGTGATGATCGTGAAGTGGAGCTTGTCGACGTCGCGCGCGTACTCGGACGCCTGCTCCGGCAGGAACAGCAGCCTGCGGATGAGCTCGTTCATGCGGCGCTCCGGGGCCGCGCCCTGCGCTCCCGCACGACGAGGCCGACGATGAGGGTGCCGAGGGCCGCGAGCACGAGCGCGCCGCCGACGCGCAGGAACCCGACCGCGTACGGCTCGTACCTCCGCGACGCCGGGTCGTAGCGGTAGCAGGTGAGCACGAGCCGGTCGAAGCTCGTCCCGACCTTCCCGCCGGCCGCCTCGACGAGCGAGAGCCGGAAGTCCTTCGGCGGGTACTCGATGCCGTACAGGTAGCGGCTCACGCGGCCGTCCGGCGTGAGGACGAAGATCGCGGCCTGGTGCGCCCACTCGCCGTTCGCGAGGTCGCGCGCGTAGCGGAAGCCCACCGCGTCCGCGACCGCGCGCGACGCCGCCGCGGTGCCGACGAGGAACGGCCAGTCCGCGACCGCGTCGGTGCGGCCCATCGACTGGAGGTAGCCGCGCCGGCGCTCCTCGCCCTGCGCCGGCTTCTCCTCGGGGTCGAACGAGATGGTGACGGCCTGGAAGTCCTTGCCCAGCTCGAGCCCGTTCTCGCGCATCGCCTTCGCGGCGCCGGAGAGGACGAGCCCGCACAGCATCGGGCAGTCGTAGTACACGAGCGCGAGGACCACGGGCTTCTTCCCGTCGAAGGCGCCGCCGAGCCGGAACGGCGCGCCCTTGCCGTCGACGAACATGGTGTCGAGCGGAAGG
>DASSQM010000422.1:0-5084 GCA_035702465.1 Anaeromyxobacter sp.
CCGGGGGCACGAGCTTCCGCCAGCAGTGCCCGCACAGCGTGGCGGCGCGCATCCCGATGGCGCCGCAGTGCGGGCACGGGCTCAGCTCCGGCGCCGGGCCGAGCGCGAGGAAGTCCACGAGCTTCCCCCACGACCTCACGAGCTTCGCGACGCTCGCCGCGTCCTGCGACGACGCGGTCCTCGACACGAGCTCCATGTCGCGCTCCACGCCTTCCACGAACGTCCTCAGGCCGTCGCGCTCCATGCTCGTCCCGCCTTTCGTCGCAGAGTCCGCCGCCGCTCGCGCGGTCGCGCGCCCATGCCGGGCCGCGCGCCCGGGGGGCGCGCAGGCGGCTCGTCGTTGCACGAAGGGGGCTGCGCGATCATTCCGCCGTGTCGCTCACGGCGGCGCGGAGAGCCGACGGCGTTCTTCGGCTACCTCTCCTTATACTCCCTTGCGCGCCCGCCCGCTCGCCGCGAGGGCGCGAACTGCGGGCCCTCGGCGAAGTCGCCAGTTAGATCAACGGCGAGCCAGCCCAACGCATCGCTTCGATGACGCGCTGACTTCCGTCCGGAAGGGAGCGCCTGCTCTTGCCATCGAAGCTCGACTCGGCGTTCCTCGGCCGCTCGCGCCAGGCGCCCGCGGCTCCGGAGAGGCCCTTCCGGGACGAGCTGCTCAGCGTCGAGCGCCTCGACGAGCGGGCCCGCTCGCTCGCGGCCCGGTTCACGGTGGACCCGTCGCGGCGCGCGGCGCGGAGCGTCTTCCAGCGGTTCGACGACAACGTCCGCCTGCTGCGCGAGGCATATCGCACGCTCGCCGGCGACGTGCACCGAGGCGAGTTCGTGACGGCCGCGGCGGAGTGGCTGCTCGACAACTTCCACCTCGTCGCCTCCGAGGCCGGCGACGTCCGCCAGAACCTTCCCCGCGGCTACTACCGCGAGCTGCCGAAGCTCGCGGCGCGGGAGCAGGCGGGGAACGCCCGCGTCTACGCGCTCGCGGTGGAGCTCATCCGGCACAGCGACAGCCGCCTCGACCGCGCCCAGCTGGTGCGCTGGCTGGACGCCTTCCAGACGGTCGCTCCGCTCACCATCGGCGAGCTCTGGGCCTGGCCGAGCATGCTGAAGCTCGCGCTCGTCGAGAACCTGCGCCGGCTCGCGGACGAGACGCTCGCGGCCCGCGCGGCCCGGCGCGCGGCGGACGCGTACGTGGCGCGGATCGACGCGGCCGGGAAGGGCGTGCCCCCTCCGCTCCCGCGCGCCCTCCACCCCGCCGTCGTGGTGCAGCTCCTCCAGCGCGTGCGCGAGTACGGGCCTCGCCTCTCCGCGGTCCGGAACGAGCTCGAGGCCCACCTCGCCGTCGACCGGCAGACGGCCGAGGAGGCGATCCGCGGCGAGCACCAGCGCGAGGCGGCCGCCCAGGTGTCGGTCGCGAACGTCGTCGGGAGCCTGCGGCTCTGCTCCACGCTCGACTGGACCCGGTACGTCGAGGCCGTGAGCCTCGTCGAGCGGGTGCTGCAGCGCGATCCCGCCGGCGTGTACGGGCGGATGGAGTTCCTCTCCCGCGATCGCTACCGGCAGGCCGCCGAGGAGCTCGCCGATCGCACCGGGGAGGCCCAGGTGCGCGTCGCCCTGCGCGCGGTGGAGAGCGCGCGGCAGGCCGCCGAGACGGAGGGGCCGGGCGCGCGGGCCGCGCACGTCGGCCACCACCTCATCGGCAAGGGGCGGCGCGAGCTCGAGGCCGACCTCGCCTGGCGACCCGGGGCGATGAAGCGCCTGCGGCGGCTCGCGTTCGCTCGGGCGACGGCGGTCTACCTGGGGGCCATCGCGGTCGGGACCGCGGCGCTCGTCGCCGCCGGCGTCGCCTATGCGCGCGGCGCGGGAGGCTCGACGTGGGCCCAGGCCGGCGTGGCGCTGCTCCTGCTCGTGCCCGCGAGCGAGCTCGCCATCGCGGTCGTCCAGCGCCTCGCGGCCCGCTTCGCGCCCCCGCGGCGGCTGCCGCGCCTCGATCTGTCCGCAGGCATCCCGGAGGACGCACGCACCCTGGTGGTCGTGCCGACGCTGCTCACGAGCGTCGCGGGCGTCGAGCGGCAGCTCGAGCACCTCGAGGTCCTCGCGCTCGGGAACCTCGATCCCCGCGTCCACTTCGCCATCCTGGGCGACTTCGCGGACGCCGCCGACCGTGACGGGCCGGGGGACGCCGCCATCCTCGCCGCGGCCCGGAGCGGGATCGAGGCGCTGAACGCGCGCCTCGGCGAGGGGCGTGGCGACCGGTTCTTCCTGTTCCACCGCGCGCGCCAGTGGAACCCGGCGGAGGGCGCGTGGATGGGCTGGGAGCGGAAGCGCGGGAAGCTCGAGGAGCTGAACCGGCTCCTGCGCGGCGCCACCGACACGAGCTACGACGTGCAGGTCGGCGAGCTGGGCATCCTCCGGAGCGTGCGCTACTGCATCACGCTCGACTCGGATACGCGCCTCCCGCGCGACGGCGCGCGGAAGCTCGTCGGCGTCATCGCGCACCCGCTCAACCGCCCGGTGCTCGACGCGCGATCCGGCCGCGTCACCGAGGGCTACGGCATCCTGCAGCCGCGCGTCAGCGTCACCACCGCCAGCGCCGCCGGGTCGCGCTTCGCGCGGATCTTCGCCGGACACACGGGCGTCGACCCCTACACCACGGCCGTCTCGGACACGTACCAGGACCTCTTCGGCGAGGGCAGCTTCACCGGCAAGGGGCTCTACGACGTGGACGCCTTCACCGCGGCGCTGGAGGGGCGCGTCCCCGACAACACCCTCCTCTCGCACGATCTCTTCGAGGGCCTCCACGCCCGCACCGGGCTCGTGACGGACGTCGAGGTCGTGGACGACTACCCCTCGAGCGTCCTCGCCCACGCGCGGCGCCAGCACCGCTGGACGCGGGGCGACTGGCAGATCCTCGCCTGGCTCCTCCCGTTCGTCCCGACGCGCGACGGCCTGGCGCGGAACCGGCTCTCGCTCATCTCGCGCTGGAAGATCTTCGACAACCTGCGGCGCACGCAGCTCGCGCCGGCCACGCTCGCCCTGCTCCTCCTCGCCTGGACGGTGCTGCCGGGGAGCCCGGCGATCTGGACGGCCGTGGTCGTGGCGTCCCTCGCCTTCCCCCTCTATCCGCTCGCGCTCGCGGCCCTCTCCGGGCCGAGGCCGCACGAGCCGGCGCGGTCGTTCCTGCGCGGGTTCGCGGACGACGCGAAGGGCGCGGCGGCGCGCGTCCTCCTGCAGCTCGCCTTCCTCGCGAACCAGGCCTACGGCATGGCGCACGCGATCCTCGTCACGCTCGTCCGCCTCGCCATCACGCGCCGCCGCCTGCTCGAGTGGGAGACCGCCGCGGCGAGCGCGGCGCGCGGCGCGGGGCTCGAGGGGCGAACGGGGGCGCGGCCGTTCGTCGTCGCGATGGCGGCGAGCCCCGCCATCGCGCTCGCCGCCGCGATCCTCGTGTCCGCGCTGCGCCCGGGCGCGCTCACCGCGGCGACGCCGCTCCTCGCGCTGTGGGCGGTCGCGCCGCTCGTCGCGTTCCGGCTCTCCCAGCCGATGGCGGAGAGGAACCTCGCGCTCGATCCCGAGGATCGGGACTTCCTCCTCGGCGTCGCCCGCACGACCTGGAAGTACTTCGAGGCGTTCATGGGCCGGGAAGAGAACTTCCTGCCCGCCGACAACTTCCAGGAGGCGCCCGAGCGGATCGCGCACCGGACCTCGCCCACCAACATCGGCATGGGGCTCCTCTCCACGCTCGCGGCCCACGACCTCGGGATCATCCCGACCGGCGAGCTCATCGAGCGGATCGACTCCACGCTCACCACGATGGAAGGCCTGGAGCGGATCGAGGGGCACCTCTTCAACTGGTACGACACGGCGAGCCTCGCGCCGCTCCTCCCGCGGTACGTCTCGACCGTGGACAGCGGCAACCTCGCCGGCGCGCTCATCGCGCTGTCCGAGGGGCTCCGCCAGCTCGGGCGCGAGCCGCCTTCGGGCGAGGCCGGACCGAGCGATCCGTGCGAGCGGCTCGAGAGCCTCTCGCGGCGCGCCGCCGCGTTCGTCGACGGGATGAGCTTCCGGTTCCTGTACGACCCCCAGCGGAGCCTCCTCGCCATCGGGTACCGCGCCGCGGACGCCGAGGGACCCGGCCGGCTCGATCCCATCCACTACGACCTCCTCGCCTCGGAGGCGCGCCTCGCGAGCTTCATCGCCATCGCGAAGGGCGATCTCCCGGAGAAGCACTGGTTCCACCTGGGCCGGGCCGTCACGGCCGTGCACGGGAACCCGACGCTCCTCTCGTGGAGCGCGACCTTGTTCGAGTACCTCATGCCGCTGCTCGTGATGCGCAGCTACCCCGACACGCTGCTCGACGAGAGCTGCCGGATGGCGGTGCGCCGGCAGCGGGACTACGCGGCCGAGCGCGGGGTGCCCTGGGGGATCTCGGAGTGCGCCTACGACCTCGTCGATCACCACGGCAACTACCAGTACAAGGCGTTCGGCGTCCCGGGCCTCGGCATGAAGCGCGGCCTCGCCGACGAGCTCGTGGTCGCGCCGTACGCGACCGCGCTCGCCGCGCTCGTCCACCCCACCGCGGCGGCGAAGAACCTCCGCCGCCTGGCGCGGGAAGGGCTCCTCGGTGCCTACGGCTGCTTCGACGCCGTCGACTACACGGCCCGCCACCCGCAGGAGCCCGAGGCGGGCGCGCCCGGGCCCGCCCGCAAGCGCGGCACGATCGTGCGAACCTACCTCGCCCATCACCAGGGGATGACGCTCGCGGCCATCGCGGGCGCGCTCGCCGGCAACCGCATGGTGGAGCGCTTCCACGCGGATCCCCGCGTGCAGGCGACCGAGCTGCTCCTCCAGGAACGCGTGCCGCGCCACGCGGCGCTCCTGCGCCCCCGCCCCGACGAGGCGGCGCGCCTCGCCGCTCCGCTGCCGCCGGCGGCGGTCCGCCGCTTCCGCTCGCCGCACACCGCGTTCCCCCACGCGCAGTTCCTGTCGAACGGAAACTACACCGCGGTGGTGACGAACGCGGGCGGCGGCGCGAGCTCCTGCCGCGGACGTGCCGTCACGAGGTGGCGCCAGGACGCGACCCGCGACCC
>DASSQM010000423.1:0-6921 GCA_035702465.1 Anaeromyxobacter sp.
CCCGACCCCGACCCCGACCGCGACTGCGACCTCGACCTCGACCGCGGCCGGCGGCGATCCCTGGCGCGCCCTCGTCGACCGCTGCTTCGCGCTCCCGCCCTGCCCCACCCGCGCCTCCGACCAGGCCGTGCGCATGCGCCACCTCGAGGCGCTCCTCGACCGGAGCGGCGCCAGGGGCGTGCTCGTGCACGTCCAGAAGTTCTGCGAGCCGGAGCTCTTCGACGTCCCGGCCATCCGGCGCACGTTCGCGGCGCGGGGCGTACCGGTGGTGGTCGTCGAGGGCGAGCTCGAGAAGGAGCTCTCGGCGCAGGCCGAGACGCGCATCGAGGCGTTCGTCGAGATGCTCCGCGCCGGCGCGAGGGCCGCATGATGCTCCGCCGCGTCCAGTACGAGCTCGCGGGCCGCGCCGTCGGACCGCTCCTCCTCCGCCTCGAAGCCTGGCAGAGGGCGCGCGCGCGCCGCGGGAAGGCCGCGAAGCAAAGCCCCTTCGCGCCGCCGCTCGAGTGCACGCGGAAGCTGAAGGAGCTCATGAGCCTGCACTACCTCCGCGGCCGCTACGCGGACGGCGCGGTGCCCGTCGCGTGGGTGACGAGCGGCTTCCCCGTCGAGATCCTGCGGCCGCTCGGGTTCCACGCGGTCTACCCGGAGAACCACGCGGCGATGTGCGGCGTGCAGCGGATCGTCCCGGAGCTCTCCGACGCGGTCGAGCGCGACGGCTACTCCCGCGACCTCTGCAGCTACGCCCGGAGCGACCTCGGCTCGGTGAAGACCGGCAAGACGCCCGCCGGCCGCCTGCCGCGCCCTGACCTCCTCGCCTGCTGCACGAACATCTGCCAGACGGTCCTCTACTGGTACCGCGCGCTCGCCGACCACTTCCGCGTCCCGCTCGTCCTCGTCGACACGCCGTTCGTCTACGGCGAGGCGCCGCCGCACCACGAGCGCTACGTGCGCGATCAGCTCGAGGAGGTCGTCCGCGCCGCGGAGCGCGTGAGCGGCCGCCGCGCCGACCCGGAGGAGCTCGTCCGGGCCGCCCGCCTCGCGCGCGAGGGCGCGCGGCTCTGGGGCGAGTGCCTCGCCACCGGCAAGGCGCGCCCGGCGCCGTGGACCGGCTTCGACGGCTTCTTCCACATGGCGCCCATCGTGGCGCTCCGCGGCGACGAGGAGTGCAACGCGTACTACCGCATGCTCCTCGACGAGCTCCGCGACCGCGTGCGCCGCGGCGTGGGCGGCATCCGCGACGAGCGCCACCGGCTCCTCTGGGACAACCTGCCCGTCTGGTTCGCCGTGCGCGAGCTCTCCACGCTCCTCGCCGAGCGCGGCTTCAACTTCGTGTGCACGAGCTACACGAACGCGTGGGTCGAGGCGGGGCTCCAGGTCGACCCCGCCGATCCGCTCGCCTCCGCGGCGCGCGCGTACTCGCACGTGATCCTGAACCAGGACCTCCGGAACCGCCTCGGCATCCTCACGCGGCTCGCGCGGGACTGGGGCTGCGACGGCGCGGTCCTGCACAGCGACCGCTCGTGCAAGCCGTACTCGATCGGCCAGGTCGACCTGAAGGACCGGCTCGCGAAGGACCTCGGCATCCGCGTGCTGCTCCTCGAGGCGGACCACTCCGACCCGCGCGCGTGGGCCGCCGAGCCGAGCGAGAACCGCCTCACGGCGTTCATGGAGAGCTTCCCGTCGTGACCGCCGCTGCAGCCGTCGGCGTCGACGCGGGGAGCACGACCTGCAAGGCCGTCGCGATCGACCGCGCGGGGAGGATCCTCGCCCGGCGCGTCGAGGCCGCGAGCCCGCGCGTCGAGGAGCAGGCGGCGCGGCTCGTCGCGGAGCTGCGCGCCGAGGCGCGCGGCGACCCCGCCGTCGGCGCGACCGGCTACGGCCGCAAGCGCATCCAGGCGGGAAGGGCGCTCACCGAGATCACCTGCCACGCGCGCGGCGCGTTCGCGCTCGCCGGCCGGCCCGGGGTGCTCGTCGACGTCGGCGGCCAGGACACGAAGGTGATCAAGGTCGGCCCGGGCGGCGAGGTGCTCGACTTCGCCATGAACGACAAGTGCGCGGCGGGCACGGGACGCTTCCTCGAGGTGATCCTCGCGCGGCTCCACGTGCCGCTCGCGGAGGTCGCCGCGTGCGCCGCCGGCGCCGCGCGCGCCGTGCGCGTGTCGAGCACGTGCACCGTGTTCGCGGAGACCGAGGTCATCTCGCTCGTCGCGAACGGCGAGCCGCTCGAGGACATCGTGAAGGGGCTCCACGTCTCGCTCGCCTCGCGCGTCGCGGCGCTCGCCCGCGGCCTCGGCGGGGGCGAGGTCCTCATGAGCGGGGGCGTCGCCCTGAACGCCGCCATGGTCGCCGCCCTCTCCGAGGCGCTCGGCGCGCGCGTGGCGGTGCTGCCCGACCCGCAGCTCGCCGGCGCGCTCGGGGCCGCCCTGTCCGTCCTGTGACGCGCGGGCGCGGGCCGCCCGCTCCTGCCGACGCGGAGGCGAGGCCGGGCAGACGGCCGCCCGGCCTCCCTCGATCCTAGAAGTCCGTCCCGCGCACGAACGTGCGCGAGGCGGCCGCGTCGATCTGGATCACGTCGGGCCGCATCATCTCGTTGTCCTCGTGATCGATGATGTGGCAGTGCCACACGTACCCGTGCGTCGCGGTGGCGCACGGGAAGGAGGAGCAGTCCCCCGGCGCGAAGGGGTACGCGGTCTGCGGCTCGTTCGCGGGCGCCCAGCGCACCACGAACCGCGTGACGAACCCGGGCAGCACCATCACCGTGTCCTTCCAGCCGACCTCCTGCGGCGACGGCGGCCGCACCGGACCCTGTAGGAACGGCACGACGTCCGGATTCCCGCCCAGCGCGCGCGCGTTGCCGGTGCGATAGTCGAGCGGCGGCCCGAACCCGGGGCAGAACGTGCCCGCCAGGCACCCGAGCGCGGTCGATCCCGGGAAGGCGGCGGCGTACGCCCCGGCGTAGGCGTTCTGGAAGGACTGCCGGTTGAGCACCTGGAACGACGCGAGGTGCGTGTGGATCGGGTGCGCGTCGGCCGTGAGGTTCACGATCTCCCACAGCTCGACGTTCCCCTCCTTCGGCGTCTCCGAGTACGCGGCGGTGATGCCGTTCAGCGTGATCGACACGAAGTCGCCGTACGTGCGCGGCGAGTCGCCCGACCACTTCGTGTTGTTGACGAGGATCTCGACCGGGCCGCCGGGGTACGGCGTGTTCGGCACTCCCGTGACCGGATCCGTCGCGATGGACGCCGGGAGCGCGATCTCGTTGAGCGTGAGCTGGCGCGTGACGTTGATCGTCACGCCCGCCGCCACCGTGCCGGTCGCCGGATTCGTGAGCCGCGCGATCGGCTGGTTCAGGCGGATGGTCGCGCCGGCCGTCGCCGGATTCCAGCTCGTGTCGGCGGGGCACCCCGCGGCCGGGCACCGGACGCGGAACTGGAGGATCTGGCCCAGGGTCGCCCCCTGTGGCGCCGCTCCCGCCGGATAGGGCGTCTTGCCGGTGTTCTTGAGGACGAGGTTCGTGCCGGGGGCGATCCCGCCGAAGTCGACGATGATCTCGTACCGCTCGCCGGGGAGGATGAGCAGCCTCTGCCCGAGGAACGGATCGAGCGCGACGGGCTTGTCGAGATAGCCGTCGTCGTTGCCGATGACCCAGATGACGGGCGAGCTCTTCTTGTTCTGCCCCACGAGGAACAGCTCGTACGTGCGCGCGTTCGAGCCGTTCAGGACGAGGAAGCGGTAGCGCTTCGGCTGCACCTCGAGGAACGGCCAGGCCTTGCCGTTCACCACGATGGTGTCGCCGACGAACTCCGGAACCCAGTACGGGTGCTCCGGGTTCGGGGTCCACAGCACGCCGCCGCCGGAGTCGGCCGGGAAGAACAGCTGGCCGTTCGTGTCGAACATGCGGTCCTGCAGCACGAGCGGCACGACGTCGGCGACGCCGGGGAAGCCCGAGGGGAGCTGCTGCGCGGGATCCACGATGTAGTAGGCGCCCGCGAGGCCGGCGAAGACGTTGAGGCGCGTGGCGCCCAGCGTGTGATCGTGGAACCAGAGCGGCCCCGCCTGCTGCGCGTTCGGGTACCGGTAGATCGAGGCGTTCGCCGCGACGGGGAGCCCGGTCCCCGAGAACGTCGCCTTGGAGTAGTAGCCATGTCCCTTGAAGAGGCCGTCGCTCGTGAACCAGGCGTCCGGACCGCCGTCGATCTCCGGCGGCACCTCGCCGCCGTGCAGGTGCGGCACCGCCGCGATCGGGCCGTCGTAGTTCTGGGCGCAGACCGACCCGGGGGCCGGGATGCCGCCCAGCATGTTGCACAGGTTCACGACGCCGTCCTGCTGCGGCGCGAGCGGATCCGCCCAGTGGAGCGTCTGGTCGGTGGAGAACTTGTACGCGAGGACGTTCGTCGTCGCGGTGTTGCCGAGCTTGTTCAGGAAGTTGATCTCCGTCGGGACGCCGCGCGTGTTGACGATCACGGGCCCGAGGTAGCTCTCCTGGACGCCCGTCGGGCAGGCGTCACCGACCACGTACCCCCACGTCCACGTCTCGGGTTGCTGGCCGCGCACGAACGTGCCGGGGGGCAGGACGTGCGATCGGAACTCGCACATCGAGAGCGTGAGCGGCTGCGAGCCGATGCGCGTGTCGATCACGTTCGGCGCGGCGGCCTGTGCGTGAACGGAGAGGAGCGGCAGCGCTTGCGCGAACTGCGGGATCAGGCTCCCGGCGATGGGCGTCTGCGGGCTCTGGGCCGCGAGCGCGGTGATGGGCAGCAGGAGCGCCGCGATCGGCGGCGCGATCCGGTGCAGCAAGGGGTGCGAGGACTACCTGGTGGTCTTCATCTGGATCCCTCCGTGCGGGTCTGCGCGTCGAGCGCGCCGCCGCGGTGCGACGTTTTGCCGTGCGTCCCACACGCTCTCACCGTGTGCGATGCGCCAAGCCCCCTGCGTGGGGCCGCTGCGCAACCGAGCGGAGCCGCGCAGCAAACGCGCGACGCCGCACTGCGCATGTCACGGTGCCTTCCGCGGCGGTTCCTCGCCGCTGGGTGCAACCGAGACGCGGTCTCGCGTCCTCTGCGGCACGTCGCCGATCACGGCGGTGCGACACGCGCGCGCGCCCGCCCGGCGGCCTCCTCGGCTCCGCACCGTTCGTGAGTGAACTGACGGTGACGCATCGCCGCGGCTCCGGCAGCCGGGAACGCTGGCGGCCGGGAACGCTCGCCGCCCGGCCCGGGCTCGCCCTCCGTCGACGGCGCGGACGCGGATGCGGCGGATGCGCCGCGCTCCACCCCGCCGGGAAGCGCCGAACCTTGCCCTCGACGCGGCGGCTCCAAGACGCTAGGTAATTCGCCCCACGCGAGGGAACGTCATGGCCCAGCACGAGAGGCTCGTCATCATCGGAAGCGGCCCCGCCGGCTACACCGCGGCGCTCTACGCGGCGCGGGCGAACCTGAACCCGCTCCTCTTCGAGGGCATGCAGCCGGGCGGCCAGCTCACCATCACGAGCGACGTCGAGAACTACCCCGGGTTCCCGGAGGGAATCCTCGGCCCCGAGCTCATGGAGAAGATGAAGAAGCAGGCGGAGCGCTTCGGCACGCGCTTCGAGCCGAGCGAGATCACCCGCGTGGACCTCTCGCGGCGGCCGTTCCAGCTCTGGCAGGACGACCGGCTCTTCACCGCGGACGCCGTCATCGTCGCGACCGGCGCGTCCGCCAAGTGGCTCTGCATCCCGTCCGAGAAGGCGTATCAGGGGAAGGGCGTCTCCGCCTGCGCGACCTGCGACGGCTTCTTCTTCCGGGGCGTCGACGTCGCGGTGGTGGGCGGCGGCGACACCGCCATGGAGGAGGCGAGCTTCCTCACCAAGTACGCGACCAAGGTGTACGTGGTGCACCGGCGCGACGAGCTTCGCGCCTCGAAGATCATGCAGGATCGGGCGAAGAAGAACCCGAAGATCGAGCTCGTCCTCTCGTCCGTCGTCGACGAGATCCTGGGAGACGGCAAGAGCGTCACCGGCGTGCGGCTCCAGAGCACGAAGGACGGGAAGAAGAGGGACCTCCCGCTGAAGGGCGTCTTCATGGGCATCGGCCACGAGCCGAACACCGCCATCTTCAAGGGCCAGGTGGCGATGAACGAGGTCGGTTACATCCAGGTGAAGGCGCCGTCCACCGCGACGAGCGTCGCGGGCGTCTTCGCCGCGGGGGACGTCGCCGATCCGACCTACCGCCAGGCGGTGAGCGCGGCCGGATCCGGCTGCATGGCCGCCATCGACGCCGAGCGGTGGCTCGGGGAGCACGCCACCGAGACCTGGGACTAGCCATGAAGATGATCGACGTCGGCGCGAAGCCGAAGACCGAGCGCGTCGCGGTCGCCCGCGCGTTCGTGTCGATGTCGCGCGCCACCGTGGCGCGCATCCGCAGGGGCGACGTCGAGAAGGGCGACGTCCTCGCCGCGGCGCGGCTGGCCGGGGTCATGGCCGCGAAGAAGACGCCGGACATCGTGCCGCTCTGCCACCCGATCGCGCTCTCCGCCGTGGACGTCACCGCGGAGCCCGGGCCGGGCGGCGTCGAGGTGACCGCCACGGTGCGCACCGTGGACCGGACCGGCGTCGAGATGGAGGCGCTCGCAGCGGCCACCGCCGGGTGCCTCACCATCTACGACATGCTGAAGCGCTACGAGCGCGGCATGCGCATCGAGGCGGTGGAGCTCCTGCACAAGTCCGGCGGGCGCACGGGGGACTGGACGCGCACGCCGGAGCCGCGGCGGAAGGCGGCGCGGGGGCGGAGGAGCTGAGGGGGCGGCGACCTCGACGTCGACCCCGACCGCGACCGCGACCTCGACCTCGGCCCCGACCGCGACCTCGACCTCGACGTCGGGCCGGTCACCCTCGCCGCGCCGGTACCTCGGGATCCACGCCCAGGAACGCGATCGCGTTCCCCC
>DASSQM010000424.1:0-19229 GCA_035702465.1 Anaeromyxobacter sp.
CGCCGTCCCGGCGCTCGCGCCGGGCGCGAAGGCCCGCGCCGCGGCCATGGGGCTCTCCTGTGCCCGCGACGTCGAGGACCCCGCCGCGCGGAACGCGGCGCTCGACGCGCTCGAGCCCGCCGCGCGGCGCGCCGTCGCCGCGAAGGACGTCCTCGCCGACGACCGCTCGGGCCTCTTCGACGAGCTCGCCCAGACGCGCGAGGCGCGCGGCGACGCGGACGGCGCGAAGGCGATCGGGCGCCGATGGCTCGCCTTCCTCGAGGCCGAGGCCGCCCGCGCGCGCACGCCCGCGGCCCGCTCGGCGTTCGACGGGCAGCGCGTCGCGGCCGCGCTCCGCGCCGGCGAGCCGGGGCGCGTCCTGCCGGCGCTCCTCGCGTCGGACCGGGAGCTGCCGCCGAGCTACGTCACGCCGACGCTCCTCGGCGTCGTCTACCTCGAGCTCGGCCGGCCGAAGGACGCGCTCGCCGCCGCCGAGCGCGCGCTCTCGTTCGCCGAGGGCCCGCGCCGCATCCGCGTGCTCGTCCTCGCGGCGAGCGCGCACCAGGCGCTCGGGGAGCGCGCGGCGGCGCGGGCCGCGCTCGAGCGGGCGCTCTCCGAGTGCGCGGCGCTGCCGGAGACGGCGCGTCCGAAGGGGTACGCGAGGAAGGCCGAGAAGATGCTCGCGCAGCTCGGCGAGGCCGGGTAGCGACGCCGGGGCGCCGATGATCTACCGCGTGCTCGCCGACGCCGTCCTGGTCTTTCACTCTGCGTTCATCGTATTCGTCGTCCTCGGCGGGTTGCTCGTCCGTTGGCGCCGTCGCGTCGCGTTCGTGCACCTGCCTTGCGCGGTGTACGGCGCCGCGATCGAGCTGTGGGGCTGGATCTGCCCGCTCACGCCCCTCGAGAACCGGCTGCGCGTCCTCGGCGGCGAGCGCGGGTACGCGGGCGGGTTCATCGAGCACTACCTGCTGCCGCTCGTCTATCCGGAGCCGCTCACCACCCGGATGCAGGCGCTGCTCGGCGTCCTCGTCGCCGCGGGCAACGTCGCGATCTACGCCTGGGCGCTGCGGGGGCGCGCGCCGCGCCGGCGGCCCCTCGCCGTGGGTCACCTGCGCGGGCGCGCCGGGCGCTGAACGGTCGGAGCACGTGGTGCGAAGCCGGTCAGGAGCGGCCGGGCACGTCTCGCTTCGCGAGGAGTGCCTCGGCCGGGCATCGGATTCCGGCTAGCCGCACGGATACAGGCTGTCCACGAGCCACCACGCCTGGCCGCGGCGCTCGAAGCAGAGCGGCGCGCCCGGGGTGGCGAGATCCTTCGAGCGGAACTCGAGGCACGGGCGCCCCTCGGGCCCGGCGCGCGGGTCCGGCTGGAACGAGACCACGAGCGCAACCTCCCGGCCGGTGCGGAACAGCTCTGCGAGCGACGCCGCCGTCCGCGGCGGAGGCCGGTACGCGGGGCCCCCGAAGACCACCGAGTGGATGAAGCTCCCCTCGTTGCGGAGATCCCGCGCGACGCGATCGCGCGGCACGACCCGGTCGCCGCAGCGGAGGCCGTCCTGCGGCACGAGCGCGACGAGCGCGGACACCTCCTGCTTCTCGATCTCCCGGCGGAGCCGCGTCCCGAGCGCGCCGATCTCGTGCGCGATGGCCTCGCGGCGCTTCTCGAGGCCTTCGGCGGGCCGCGCGCCCTCCGCGGGGCGCGCGGCGGCGAGGCCGGCCGCGAGGAGCACCGCCGCGACGAGGGACATCACGGAACGTACGTAGCGGGCGGTGCCCGCGGCTGCAAACCGCGGGCGCGTCAGGGCACCCGGTACCGGAGCAGGTGCACCTCGAGCGGCCCGTTCCAGAGCCGGTGATCCACCTCGGGCCGGAGCGGGATCGCGCGCTCGAGGAGCGGGCTCCCGGACAGGAGGAGCGCCGTCCAGCCGTGGTGGCGCACGATCATCTCGCCGAGGCCGCGATAGAAGCCCGCGAGCTTCCGCTCCTGGAGCCGCGCGTCCCCGCCGCGCGCGGGCGGCTCGCGATCGCGCGGCACCCGGGGAGCCTCCCGGCGCCCCATGAGCCGCTCGCCGTACGGCGGGTTCGCCGCGAGCGTGCCCGCGGCGGATCGCGGCGCGAGCTCCCGCGCGTCGCCCTCCTCGACGGCGACGTCCGCGGCGACCCCCGCCGCGGCCGCGTTCCTGCGCGCCGCCGCGAGCGCCTTGGGGTGGAGATCGCGCGCCACGATCGGCGCCGGCGCCCGCGGCAGCGCCGCGGCGCGCGCCTCGGCCTTCATGCGGTCCCAGCTCGACTGCGGGCCGCCGCGGTACGCGGGCCACCGCTGGAACCCGAACGCGCGCCCGAGCCCGGGCGCGATGCGGCGGGCGCGGAGCGCGTGCTCGATCGCGAGCGTTCCCGACCCCGCCATCGGGTCCACGAACGGCAGCTCGACGTCGGCGCCGCCGAGGAGGAGCACGGCCGCCGCGAGCGTCTCCTTGAGCGGCGCCTCCGTGGTCACGGCGCGGTACCCGCGCCGGTGCAGCGGCTCGCCGGCGAGGTCGAGCGACACCGTGGCGACGTCGCGCGCGAGGTGCACCACGATGCGGACGTCGGGGTCCTTCGGATCGACGTCCGGGCGCGCGCCGAGCTTGTCGCGGAGCGCGTCGACGGCGGCGTCCTTCACCTTCAGTCCGACATAGCCGGAGTGCGTGATGGCCGACGACGAGACGTTGGCCTCCACCGCGAGCGTGGTGCGGACGGTGAGCCAGGCGTCCCAGTCGACGGCACGGGCGCCCGCGTAGAGCGCGTCCGCGTCCGGCGCCTCGAACGTGGCGAGCTCGAGCAGGACGCGCATCGCGGTGCGGGAGTGGAGGCAGGCCCGCATGCCTGCCTCGAGCGTCCCCTGGAACGACACGCCGCCGCGCTCTCCGCGCACGGCGCCGAGGTGGAGCGCGGCGAGCTCCCTCCGGAGCGCCCCCTCCGTGCCCTTCGCGCACGTGGCGAAGAAGCGGAAGCGGGTCGCCATCTCGCCTCAGGACACCGCCGCGCTGCCGCCGTTCGCCCGGCCGGCGCCCGGGAACACGCCGCGCCGGATGGAGCCCTTCTGGTCGCGCTTCGCCGCGTACATGAGCTCGTCCGCCCGCGCCATCATCTCGTCGACGGAGGAGGGAGGCGAGAGGAAGGTGGCGGCCCCGATGGAGACGCCGACGTTCCAGCCTCCCCCTGCGAGGGCGTCGACGAGGGCGGCGCGGAGCCGGACGAGGAGCCGCTCGGCCTCGGCGGGATCGGTGTCGGGCAGGACGAGGCCGAACTCGTCTCCCCCGAGCCGCGCGACGGCGTCGATCGTCCGCGTGCCGCTGCGGAGCGTCTGGGCGACGGCGACGAGGAGCGCATCGCCCCGCGCGTGCCCGAGGCGGTCGTTCACGTCCTTGAAGTCGTCCACGTCCACGTACGCAGCGGTGATGGGCAGCCCGCTCCGGCGCGCGCGCTCGACCTCCAGGCTCGCCGCCTCGAAGAACGCCCGCCGGTTCTGGATCTGCGTGAGCGCGTCCGTGCGGGCGAGCAGCTCCTCGCGGCCGAGGCGATCGCGCAGCGCCGCGAGCGTCGCGACGATCGCGAGCGAGGTCCCCACCTGCACGGCGCCGTTCCAGGCGAGCACCGCGTACCGCGCGCGGTCGCCGGCGCCGAGCTGGTGGAGCCCGTCCGCGGCGAACGCGACGGCGGCGGCGAGGATCGAGAGGGCCACGCCGGCGCGCGGGCTCACGAACCAGGTCCCGACCGCGATGGGCGCGAGGTAGAACAGGATGAGGGAGACGTCGGGGCTCGTGAGCTCGTCGGCGACGCCGACGCCGACGATCGCCGCGATCGCCCAGACCAGCCACACGGCGGGAGGGATCGCTCCGGGCCGCTCGCCGCGGGCGGACCCCGCCGGCGCGGGCGCGCGCCCTCCGATCCTCACCGGATCACCTTCCACGTTCCCGCCCCGTTCCACGCCGCACGTCCTTCATGGACCCGCGACGGCCTCGATGCGCCGGTTGGCCGCCCGCCCGCGCGCCGTGAAGTTGGGCAGCACCGGGCTCTCACCGCCGCGGCCCGCCCAGGTGAGCTGCTGCTTCGGGACGCCGAGCTCGACGAGGCGCTTGCCGGCTGATTGCGCCATCGCGGCCGAGAGCTTCTGGTCGGCCCCGTGATCGGGCGTCGCGTCCACGAATCCCTCCAGGCGAACCGCCACGCCGGGCCGGGCGAGCAGCGCGGCCGCGAGGTCCGCGAGCCCCGCGTCGCGATCGAGCGCCGCCGTCCGGGCCGCGAAGGCGACGTCCTCGACGAGGATCCGGCCGCCGTCGCCGAGCTTCTTCGCCCATTCGGCCTGGCGCGGGGTGCGCGGCTCCTTCGCGGGCGCGCGGGCGGCGGAGGCCGGCGTCGTCGCCCCCGCACCCGGCACCGCGGCGGCGCGCGCGCCGTCGGCGGCGAGCGTCGCCGGCCTTCGCCCGCCGTGCTCCTCCGCGAGCGCGAGGCGGCGGACCGTGCGCGTCCGCTCCGGGTCGAAGCAGCGCTTCTTCCCCGGGTCGCCGAGGCGCGCGAGCATGGGCCGGGCGAGGTCGAGCGCGGCCTTGCGCACGGCCGCGTCCGTCTTCTCGCCCGCGGCGGGGGTCACGAGCCCCGTCTCCGCGTAGAGCAGGCGGCGGTCGGCGACGAGCCCGGCGCGGACGGTGACGAGCAGCTCCGGCGACCCGGCGTGCGAGCGGCCCTCCACCGATCCCCACACCGCCGCGTCGGCGCCCACGAGCTCGGCGAGCTCGAGGGCGAGGCTCGGCGCGATCCCCTGCGGCAGCTCGAGCGAGGTGTCCTTGAAGAGCGCGCGGAGGTCCGCGACGGGGAACACCCGGGTCCGCGCGGGATCGACGGCGGAGACGAGCGCCGTCGTGGCCGCCTCCGCGGCGAGCGGGGCGTCCGAGGCGTTCTCGAACGGCGCGACGAGCAGGCAGCGGACGCGGGCGAGCTCCGGCGCGCGCAGGATCGTGCCTCGGTCGGCGCCCGCGGGCTCCGGGGCGACCTCGGCCCGGTTCGCGGCGCACCCCAGGGCGAGGGCGACGAGCGCCAGGAGGACGTTTCGCATGCGTGGAACCATCGTATCCGCGGTGGCTTCCCCAACGAAATCCGGGCCGTGTGCGCGCCTTCCCGACGTCACGGACCCGTCGCAACCCGGCCACCAGCCTGTCACATCGGCGTGAGGTAAGGTTGTCCCGTGACGTCCGTACTGCTGGTGGACGACGAGCGCGACCTGCTGTCGCTGCTCGACTTCAACCTGCGCGGCGCGGGGTTCGAGACGATCCTCGCCACGACCGGCGAGCAGGCGCTCGCGCAGCTCCGCCGCCGCGTTCCCGACCTCGTCGTCCTCGACCTCATGCTGCCCGACATCTCGGGCACCGAGCTGTGCAGCCGGATCAAGTCCGACCCGCGCACGAGGCACGTCCCCGTGATGATGCTCACCGCGAAGGGAGAGGAGATCGACCGGGTGGTCGGGTTCGAGGTCGGCGCGGACGACTACGTCACGAAGCCGTTCAGCGTCCGGGAGCTCGTGCTGCGCGTCCGCGCCGTGCTCCGCCGCAGCCGGCCCGGGCGGACGGCGGAGCGCGCGCCCGAGGCGGTTGGGCCGATCCGCGTCGACGTGGACTCGCACCGCGCCTTCGTCGACGGCGTCGAGGTCCAGCTCACCCCGCTCGAGTTCAAGCTCCTCACCACGCTCATGGCCCGGCTCGGGCGCGTGCAGTCGCGCGAGCAGCTCCTCGAGGACGTCTGGGGGATGTCGTCGGAGCTCGAGACCCGCACCGTGGATACCCATGTGAAGCGGCTTCGTGAGAAGCTCGGCTCCGGGCGCGACCTGCTCGAGACCGTGCGGGGGATCGGCTATCGCCTGGTGGAGCCGAGCGAGAAGGGGTGACGGGGCGGCGCCGGGCGGCGCGTCGGTCCCGGACGCCCTGCGCGCGCTGCGCGCGGAGCTCGCCGGCGGGCGAAGGGCCGAGCTGCCCGAGGACGTGCGGGAGCTCTGCCGCCTCGCGGTGCTGCGCGAGCAGCGGCTGCGCACCGGGCACCTCGATCCCGAGCAGGAGCTGGTCTCCGCGATCCCGGAGGCGGCCGCGCTCGTCTCGCGCGAGGGGTGGGTGCGCGTCTCGAACGCAGCGTTCGACGCGCTCGCCGCGAGCGGCCGCGCCGCGGGGCTCACGCCGCTCGAGATCACGCGGAGCGCCGAGCTCTCCGAGGCGGTGCGGCGCGCGCTCGAGGGGACCGCGCGGCGCCTGGAGCTCGGCCTCGGCCGCCAGACGTACCTCGTGCACGTCGCGCCGCTCCTGCGCGGCGAGGTCCTCGTCCTCATGCGCGACGTCACCGACGCGAAGCGCGCCGAGGCGACGCGCCGCGACTTCGTGGCGAACGCGAGCCACGAGCTCCGCACGCCCATCGCCGCGGTCCGCGCCGCCGCCGAGACGCTCCTCGCCGGCGCGCTCGACGACCACGCCGCGGCGCGCGGCTTCGTCGAGATCGTCTCCCGCCACGCGGAGCGGCTCTCGCGCCTCGCCCAGGACCTGCTCGACCTCTCGCGCCTCGAGTCGGGCCAGTGGCGGTTCGAGCCGGCGACCGTGCAGGCCGGCGACGCCGCCGCGCAGGTGGTCGAGCTCTTCCGCGAGGCCGCGACGCGGAAGGGGCTCGCGCTCGCGAGCGAGGTGCCGGCCGGGCTGGCCGTCCGCGCGGATCCGCGCGCGCTCGAGCTCGTGCTCGTGAACCTCGTCGACAACGCGGTGAAGTACACGTCGCGGGGGGGCGTCGCCGTCCGCGGCGCCCGTGACGGCACCGCCGTCGTCCTCTCGGTCGAGGACACCGGGCCGGGCGTCGAGGCGCAGCACCAGCAGCGCATCTTCGAGCGGTTCTACCGGGTCGACCCCGGCCGCTCGCGCGAGCAGGGCGGCACCGGGCTCGGGCTCTCCATCGTGAAGCACCTCGTCCACGGCATGGGCGGCGAGGTGGGCGTCGAGAGCGGCGAGCGCGGCTCTCGCTTCTGGGTGCAGCTGCCGGCCGCCTGAGCGATCCCGCGCGCGGCGCGCGCCACGAGCGGGGCGGCGGCGCAGTGCCGCGCACGCAGGGTTCCCAGAGCCGCTACGTCTTCGTCACGTTCCCGTCACGGACCGGGGGTTATCCGTGGGGACATGAAGAAGACACTGCCCAGCATGCTCCGAATGCTCGCCGCAGCCGCCGCGCTCGCCGCGGGCGGCCCGGCGCTCGCCGACGGCGCCCTCCTCGTGAACGGCGCGGGGGCGACGTTCCCGTTCCCGCTCTACTCCAAGTGGTTCAGCGAGTACGGCAAGCTCCACCCCGAGGTACGGTTCAACTACCAGTCGATCGGCTCCGGCGGGGGCATCCAGCAGATCACGAACGGCACCGTCGACTTCGGCGCCTCGGACGCGCCGATGACGGACGAGGAGCTCGCCCGCGCGCCGGGCGTGGTCCACGTGCCGACCGTGCTCGGGGCGGTCGTCGTCACGTACAACGCGCCGATCCCGTCCTTGCGGCTCACGGCGGACGCGGTCGCCGGCATCTTCCTCGGCAGGATCCAGCGCTGGGACGATCCCGCCCTCGCCGCGGTGAACCCCGGCGTGAAGCTCCCGTCGACGCCGATCGCGGTGGTCCACCGGTCGGACGGCTCCGGCACGACCGCCATCTTCACGGACTACCTCGCGAAGGTCTCGCCCGAGTGGAGGCAGAGGGTCGGCGCCGGCAAGAGCGTGAGGTGGCCCGCGGGCCTCGGTGCCAAGGGCAACGAGGGCGTCACCGGCCTCGTGAAGCAGACGCCGGGCGCGGTCGGCTACGTCGAGCTCGCTTACGCGAACCAGAACAGGCTCGCCATGGCCGAGCTCCGGAATCGCGACGGCGCCTTCGTGAAGCCGACCATCGAGAGCACGTCCGCCGCGGCCGGCGGAGTCACCATGCCGGACGACTTCCGCGTCTCCATCACGGACGCCCGCGGGAAGGACGCCTGGCCCTTGGCCTCGTTCACGTACCTCCTCGTCCCGAGGGATCAGAAGGACGCCGCGAAGGGCAAGGCGCTCGTCGAGTTCCTGTGGTGGGCGGCGCACGACGGCCAGCGCCTCGCGGCGCCGCTCGACTACGCGCCGCTCCCGGCGCAGGTCGTGGAGAAGGTCTCCGCGAGGCTCAAGACGCTCTCCGTGCAGGGAAGGCCGGTCGACCTTGCCTCCTCCCGCTGACCTCGCCGGCGCCGCGGCGCCCGACCTCGCCCCGGCACGGTGGCGGCCCGCGAACGTCGGGGACCGCGCCTGGGCCGCCCTGCTCACGCTGCTCGGCGGCACGGCGCTCGTCGTGGCGGGCGTGATCGTCCTCTCCCTCGTGGACCTCGCGCGTCCCCTCGGCGCGAAGGTCGCGATCTCGAGGTTCCTGCTCGGGAGCGACTGGAACCCCGTCGCCGAATCGTTCGGCGCGCTGCCGTTCGTCTACGGCACGCTCGTCACGAGCGCCGTCGCGATCCTCGTGGCGCTGCCCGTCTCGGTCGGGCTCGCGGTGTTCCTCGTCGAGATGGGACCCAAGGCGCTCCGGCCCGTCGTCTCGTTCCTCGTCGAGACGCTCGCGGCGATCCCGAGCGTCGTGTACGGCCTCTGGGGGCTCTTCGTCCTCGTCCCGTGGCTGCGCGAGTCGGTGGAGCCCCGCCTCGGTGCGGCGCTCGGGTTCCTGCCGCTCTTCCGGGGGCCGCCCATCGGGCTCGGCTACCTCGCGGCGGGCCTCCTCCTCGCGATCATGATCCTGCCGACCATCGCGTCGGTGACGATCGAGGTCCTGAAGACCACGCCGCCCGCGCTGCGCGAGGGCGCGCTCGCGCTCGGCGCGACGCGCTGGGAGGCCATCCGCACGGCGGTGCTGCCGTACGGCCGCGCCGGCATCGTCGGCGCCGCGCTGCTCGGCCTCGGCCGCGCGCTCGGCGAGACCATGGCGGTGACGATGGTCATCGGGAACTCTCCGGAGATCAGCGCGTCGCTCTTCGCCCCCGGCTACTCGCTCCCCTCGATCATCGCGAACGAGTTCTCGGAGGCGACCGGCGGCGTCCACGTCGCGGCGCTCGCGGCGCTCGGGCTCGTCCTCTTCGGCCTCACCGTCGCGCTGAACGCGGCGGCGCGGCTCCTCGTCGCGGCGGTGAGGGCGGGTCCGCAGGGGAGGGCCGCGTGAGCGCGCTCGCCCGCAGGCACGCCGTGGACGCCGGCATGACGATCCTCGCCGGCGCGGCGGTGCTCGCCGCGCTCGTGCCGCTCGCGTCGGTCCTCTGGCTGGTCGTGTCGAGGGGCGCGGCGGGCCTCTCGTGGGCCTTCTTCACCCACCTGCCGGCGCCCGTCGGCGAGCCGGGGGGCGGCATCGGGAACGCGCTCGCCGGCACGCTGTACATGGTCGGGCTCGCCTGCCTCCTGGGCCTCCCGGTCGGCATCGGCGCGGGCGTGTTCCTCGCGGAGCGCGGCGACGGCCGGCTCGGGCGGGCGATCCGGTTCACGACGGACGTCCTCGCGGGCGTGCCCTCCATCGTGATCGGCATCGTCGCGTACGGGCTCCTCGTCGTCCCGATGAAGCGGTTCTCGGCCGCCGCCGGCGCGTTCGCGCTGGCGCTGCTCATGGTCCCCACGCTCGCCCGCGCCACGGAGGAGCTCGTGCGGCTCGTGCCGGGCGCGCTGCGGGAGGCGTCGCTCGCGCTCGGGGTGCCGCAGTGGAAGACGAGCCTGCGCGTCGTGCTCCGGACGGCGCTCGGCGGGGTCGTCACCGCCGTGCTCCTCGCCGTGGCGCGCGCGGCCGGCGAGACCGCGCCGCTCCTCTTCACCGCGCTCAACAACCAGTACTGGAACGTCCGCCCGGATCAGCCGACGGCGTCGCTGACGGTCCAGATCTTCAACTACGCGATCAGCCCGTACGAGGACTGGCACGCGAAGGCGTGGAGCGCGGCGCTCGTGCTCCTCGTCCTCGTCGGCCTCCTGAACCTCCTCGCGCGGCTGCTCACGCGCAGCCGCCTCCGGGAGCAACGATGACCGCCATCTCGAGGATCGCCGCGACGGACGGCCTCTCCGCGCGCCCGCGCGGCGACCGGCCCGCGTCCCTCGCCGAGGCCTCCTACCCGACGAAGGGGGCGAAGCCGCCCACCGGAGCGACGGTGACGGCGAGCGCCAAGATCGCCGCGGACCGGCTGCACGCCTGGTTCCGCGATGCCCACGTGCTGCGCGACGTCTCGATGGAGGTCCCCCCGCTCTCCGTCACGGCGGTGATCGGGCCGTCGGGCTGCGGCAAGTCCACCTTCCTGCGCTGCCTCAACCGCATGCACGAGCTCACCCCGGGCGCGCGCATCGAGGGCACGATCCGGCTCGACTCCGTCGACGTGAACGGACGCGACGTGGATCCCGTGCGCCTGCGACGGCGCGTCGGCATGGTGTTCCAGCGGCCGAACCCGTTCCCCACCATGTCCATCTTCGACAACGTCGCGGCCGGGCTCCGCCTGAACCGGATCGGCGGCGACCACGCGGAGATCGTGGAGCGGTGCCTGCGCCAGGCCGCGCTCTGGGACGAGGTGAAGGACCGGCTCGGCGCCTCCGCCCTGTCGCTCTCGGGCGGGCAGCAGCAGCGCCTCTGCATCGCCCGGGCGCTCGCCATCGAGCCCGAGGTGCTGCTCATGGACGAGCCGGCGAGCGCGCTCGACCCGATCGCCACCGCGAAGATCGAGGACCTCATCCACGAGCTCCGGGCGCGCTACACCATCGTCATCGTCACGCACAACATGCAGCAGGCGGCGCGCGTCTCCGACCGCACCGCGTTCTTCTACATGGGCGAGCTCGTCGAGGTCGGGCCGACGGAGCAGATCTTCACGAACCCGCGCGAGCGGCGGACCGAGGACTACGTGACCGGGAAGTTCGGGTAGCCGGAATCCGGTATTCGGCCGAGGCACTTTTCGCGAAGCGAAATGTGCCCGGCCGCTCCTCACCGGCTACGCAGCACTGGCGGAGGCGAGCGCATGACGATCCACACCGACAAGACCTACGAGGCCGAGCTCCGGGCGCTGCGCGAGAAGCTGCTCGAGATGGGCGGCCTCGTCGAGCGCGCCCTCGCGGCGAGCGTCCGCGCCATCACGGAGCGCGACTCCGCGGCCGCGGAGGCCGTGCGCGCGAACGACCGCCAGGTGAACCGCATGGAGGTGGACGTGGACGGCATGTGCCGCCGCATCCTCGCCCTGCGCCAGCCCGCGGCCTCCGACCTGCGCTTCATCACCACGGCGCTCAAGATCGTCGTCGACCTGGAGCGCATGGGCGACCTCGCCGTGAACGTCGCGGAGCGCGCGCTGGACCTGAACCAGGCGCCACCGCTCGGGCCGATGCACGACCTCGCCAAGATCGCAGGGCTCGCCGAGGCACAGCTCAAGAGGGCGCTCGACGCGTTCGTGACGGGCGACGTCGACAAGGCCGAGGAGGTCATGCGCGGCGACGAGCTCGTCGACGCCCTCTACCTCAAGATCTTCAACGACATGCTCGCGCGCATGATGGAGGACGCGCGCTCCATCCGCCGCGCGACCGCCGTGATGTTCGCGGCGAAGCACCTCGAGCGCTTCGCCGACCACGCCGTGAACCTCGGCGAGATGGTGGTCTACATGGTGCGCGGAAAGGACGTCCGGCACCCGCGGTCGCGGGCGCCGGACGCCGCGGCGGGCTAGTCGCGCAGTCGCGCCGCCCCGCCCTACGGATGCGAGCCGGTCGCCGGCGGGATCGCGGCGCCGCCGGTCGCGCCGGTGCCGCTCGTCGAGCCCGCCGACCCCGCGGAGCCCGTCCCGCCGAAGCTGCTCGACGAGCCGGTGCTGCCCGCGGTCCCCGACGAGCCCGCCGAGCCCGCGCCGGTGCCCGTCGGGCCGATCGGCACGCACCGCGCTCCGCCGGACATGGTGGCGCCCGCGCCGGCGTCCGCGCCGGTCCGCACGTCGGCGCCCCGCGCCGACCCCGTCGAGTCGACGCCGGCCGAGCCCGCCGAGCCCGTCGCCGAGCCGGCCTGATCGGCGCTCGCCATCGCGCCGCCCGTGCCGCTCGACGTCGTGCCGGAGGTGCTCCCGGTCCCGATGCTTCCCTGCGCCGTCGCGCCGGACGAGCTCGTGTCCGGGACCATGCCCGGAGGACACACCGCGCTCGGCGACGGCGTCACGGACGCGTTCCCTCCGGTCGTGGCGCCGGCGTTGCCCGCGGCGCCGCCGGTGCCGACCGACCCCGCCGTTCCGGAGTTCGTCGACCCCGCGCTCCCCGGGGTGGTAGCGCTCGTCCCGGCGCTCCCCGTGCTGCCCGGCGACGTCCCGCCGGCGGTCGATCCGCCGGTCGCGGTGGAGCTGCCCGGCGTGCCGATCGACCCTGCGCCGGAGGATCCGGGCGGGCTCTGCGTCGTCCCGGCCGCTCCGGTGCCCGCCGTCCCGGCCGCTCCGGTCTGGGCCGTGGCGAGCCAGGGGGCTGCCGCGAGCGCCCACACCCATGTACGTACGTGCATGTGCCAACCTCCCTGCGCGGAACGCTTCGCATCCCACGGACGGGAGGCCACCACCGGGGGCCGGGACGCTGAGCGGCCGGCCGCCGGGCGCGGGACGAGCCCTTCGACAGGCCGGGAGTGCCGCCCGGACACGCTCGCGACGGGCTTCAGGGGACGAGCAGACGCGCGGCGAGCCCCGCCATGACCCCCAGCGCGCCGCCCGCCGCCACGTCGAGCGGATAGTGCGCCCCGAGGTAGACGCGCGAGAGGCCGACGCCCGTCGCGAAGAGGAGCGTCGCGGGGCCGAGCGCGCGCGGCTCCCCGGCGAAAGCCACGGACACGGCGAACGCCGCGGCCGTGTGGCCGGAGGGGAACGAGAAACGATCCGGGTTCGCGGCGAGCGCCTCGAACCCCGCGATGGCGGTGTCCGGGCGGGCGCGCGTGAGGCTGCGCTTCAGGGTCTGCGACAGCAGCGTCGCGATCCCGGTCGCCGCCGCGAGGCGCAGCCCGAGGTGGATGCCGCGGGGCGTGAGCGTGCCGAGGCAGGCGAGCCCGGCGATGGTCCAGCTCTTCGCGTCCGCCATGTGCGTGAGGGTGCGCGCGATGACGGTGCGCCACGGCGCGTGGAAGCGGCGGAACGAGAGGAGCAGCGCCTCGTCGAGGGACAGGATGCGCTGGAGCCGGCCGGCGCGGTCGGCCGCCTCGGCGGCGGTGTCGATCGCGACGCTCGCGGCCCCCGCGTTCAGCTCGATGTCGTCGCGCTCGCCGCTCATCCCGCCGGAGCATCCGCCCGCGGGGTGTCGGGCCGCGGACCTCCCTGCAACGTCTGGGTGACTCCTCGCGGCGGCAACGCCCTTTGGAGAGGACGAGCCCCGGCACGTGAGGCCGTCCTCCGAGCCGCGCCCCGGCGCAAGCGCTAGAATGGCCGCAGGAGGGGCCCGTGACCCTCGAGGAGAACGTGCTCGCGCTCGTCGGGCGCGGCGACGTGAAGGAGGCAGTGACCGAGGTGCTCCACGCCCACGGCCCCGAGGTCGTCGGCTATCTCGAGAACGTGCTCGGCGACCCGGACGACGCGCGGGACGTCTTCCAGCGCGCGGCGGAGGACCTGTGGAACTGGCTGCCGCAGTTCCGCGGCGGCAGCCTCCGCGCGGCCTCGTACCGCATCGCCTGGCACGCGGCGGCGCGGTTCCGGCGCGAGGCGTGGCGTCGCCGCAGGGAGCGCATGCACACCACCATGGCGTCGCGCATCGCCGCGTCGATCACGAGCCCGGAGTCGCGCCTCGCCACGCGGCCGCGCGACCGCCTGGATCGGCTGCGCGAGTCGCTCGAGCCCGAGGAGCGGACGCTGCTCATCCTGCGCCTCGACCGCGAGATGTCCTGGAACGAGGTCGCCGAGGTGCTCTCCTCGGACGGCGATCCGGTCGACCCCGCGGCGGTGCGCAAGCGGTTCGAGCGCGTGAAGGACAAGCTGGGGAGGCTCGCGAAGGAGCAGGGGCTGCTGTAGCGCGGCTACTACCGCCGCGCGATCTCGTCGAGGAGCGAGCCGTCCACGATCCCCGAGACGTCGCCCGGCGGCGCGAACCCGAGCGCCTGCGCGCGGCGCGCCGTCTCCTCGAGCGCGTTCCTCATCGGATCCGTCGTCGGCGCCATGCGCGAGAACGCGTCCCTCACCACCGCCGCGGGCAGCTTCTTCCCCGTCCGGCGCGCGTAGCCCGCGTGCGCGAGCTCCGCGAACCGGTCCGGCTCGGCGACCCACCGGCGCGTGAGCTCGACGTGGGCGCGCAGGAGCGCCGTCACCTGGGTGCGGCGGTGCTCGATCGCGCGCCGCGACACGACGAGGATCGTCGCCGGCACCATGCCGTCCGGCCAGAGCGTCCGCTCGTCGACGAGGATGCGGCCGCCCCCCTCGGCGACGAGCCGCGCCCCCCACGGCTCCGGCACCCAGGCGCCGGCCAGGTCGCCGCGCCGGAACATCGCCATGATCTCGGTGTTCGCGAGCGGCGTCACCTCGACGCCGCGCTCGCCGCCGCGATCGGAGAGGCCGTTCGCGCGCAGCCAGGTGCGGAGGGAGATGTCCTGGGTGTTCCCGTACTGCGGGGAGCCGACGCGCTTCCGCACCAGATCCCGCGGCGTCGCCGCATCGCGCACGACCAGCACCGAGCCGCCCGAGACGGCGCCCGCGACGACGTGCAGTCCGCGGCCCTCGGATCTCAGGTACGCGATGACCGCGGGGCCAGCCCCGACGTACGTCGCGTCCACGTCGCCGGCCAGGACGGCCTCCATGGCCGACGGGCCTGCGTTGAACATCCGCGTCTCGAGCTGCCCTCCGATCGCCCCGGCGAAGGTGCCGTCGTCGACGCCGACGAGGGCCTGCGCGTGCGTGACGTTCGGGAAGAAGCCGAGCCGGAACGGACGCGCCTCCGCGGGCGCTCTGTGGCACGAGGCCGACCAGAGCGTCGCGAGTGCGAGCGCCAGCGCGCGTGCGCGGGGCATCGGGACGCGCATGGAGCCCGCGCTCTAGGCCGGCGCCTCGACGAGGCCCCAGCGCCGCCGGACCCGCAGCTCGAGCATGCGGAACAGCCCCTGGTCGACCGCGACGCCGACGACGACGATCGCCACCATGACGGCCATGACGAGCGACGCATCGAGGGTCTCGCGCCCCGCCTGGAGGAGCTGGCCAAGGCCGCCCGCGACGAAGAGGAGCTCGCCCGCCATCAGGGCGCGCCAGGCGAAGCTCCACCCGAGCTTCGCGCCGGTGAGCACGCCCGGCAGCGCCGCCGGGAGGAGCACGCCGAGGTGGAACCGCAGCCCGCGGATGCCGAGCGTGCCCGCCGCCCGCAGGAGGACGGGATCGACTCCGGCCACGGCGTCTTCGGCGGCGATCGCGATGGCGAGCAGCGATCCCATCACCACGACGAACAGGATCGCGCCCTCCGAGAGCCCGAACCACAGGATCGCGAGCGGGAGCCAGCAGATCGAGGGCAGCGCCTGGAGGCCGAGCACGAGGGGCCGCAGCGAGGCGTTCACGACCGCGCTGCGCGCCATGGCGATCCCGAGGGGCACGCCGATCGCGAGGGAGAGCCCGTAGCCCTGCACCATCCGCCCGAGGGAGCGCGCGACCGCGGCCGGCAGCCTGCCGTCGGAGAGGACGGTCGCGAAGCTCCGCCCCACCGCCAGCGGGTCGGGGAAGAGCCAGTGCGGCCACGGCCCGAGCCTAGAGAGGAACGCCCAGGTCAGGAGTGGACCCGCCACGACGATCGTCCTGCGGAGCCACGCGTTCATGCTCGTTCCCTTCCTCGCGCTCGCGGCGCTCACGCTCCGCGTCCGGCGCAGGCGCGCCGGCCTCCTCCGCCCGCCGCAGCTCGTCGCGGATGCGCCTCGCCATCTCGACGAGGGCCTCGTCGTCGGGATCGCGCGGCCGCGCGAGTCGCACCTCCAGGTCCTGGAGGACGCGCCCCGGACGGGCGGCCATGACGACCACGCGGTCGCCGAGGACGAGCGCCTCGTGGACGTCGTGCGTGACGAAGACGACGGTCTTCCGGTCGCGCAGCCAGATGCGCGTGAGCAGCTGGTGCATGTGGCTGCGCGTCTGCGCGTCCAGCGCGGCGAACGGCTCGTCCATGAGGAGCACCGCGGGATCGAGCGCGAGCGCGCGCCCGAGCTGCACGCGCATGCGCATGCCGCCCGAGAGCTGGTGCGGCAGCGCGTCGACGAACCCCTCGAGGTGCACGAGCGGGATGAGCGCGCGGGCCCGACCCTCGGCCTCCTCGCGCGAGAAGCCGCGCGCCCGGAGCGGGAACAGGAGGTTCTGCCGCACCGTGAGCCACGGGAACAGCGCTGGCTCCTGGAACACGAGCAGGCGTTCCGGCCCGGGCCCCTTCACCTCGACCCCGTCGACCGAGATGCGCCCGCCGCTCGGCTCGACGAGCCCCGCGAGGGCGTAGAGCAGGGTCGTCTTCCCGCAGCCCGAGGGGCCGAGCAGGCACACGAACTCCCCCGCGTGCACCTCGATGTTGACGTCGTGGAGCGCGACGAGCTGCTGGAACCGGTGGCCGACCTGGCGCACGTCGATCTTCGGGCGCCCGCGCCGCTTGCGGCGCGGCACGAGGAGCTCGCCGCCGTCGCCCATGGCGGGGCGCGCGCGGTTCCGGCGCGGAAGGCGGGGCAACCTCGAGAGCAGCCGGGGCCACATGCGTCGGCAATGTGTGGAGAGGGGGGCCAATCCGCCCGGGGTCTCGAAGGGGCGCGCCGGGGATCGCAGGGCTGCCGTCCCGGCCGGCGCGCGCCCGCCGGCGCGCTCAGCGAACGTGGTACCGGAGGAGCCGGCAGGCGCGTCCCCCGACGAGGACGCGCGTCGCCTCCGCGGGGCGCGCCGGGAGGAGCGCCTCGCTCCGATCGTCCGCCGAGAGCACGGCCACGTCCCAGCCGGCGAGCCTCGGGAGGAGGACGGCGAGCGCGCGCCAGGGGCGCTCCACCTCCTCGTCGAGGCGGACGCCCCACGGCGGGTTCACCGCGCAGAGGCCGGGTCCGGAGGGCGGCGCCACGTCGGCGGCGTCCGTGCGCGCGAAGCGGATCGACGCCGCCACCCCCGCGGCCTCGGCGTTGCGGACCGCGAGGCGGAGCGCGCCCGCGTTCCGGTCCGACGCGTGGATGGGGACCTCGATCGGGCGGGCGCGCCGCGCGAGGTCGGCGCGGATGCGATCCGTGCGGGCGCGGTCGCGGCCGGGCAGCCCCTCGAACGCGAAGGAGCGGCCGAGCCCGGGCGCGCGCCGGCCGGCGGCGAGCGCGGCCTCGATGGCGATCGTCCCCGAGCCGCACATCGGATCGAGGAAGGGCCGCTCGCCGTCCCAGCCGCACGAGAGGAGGATGGCCGCCGCGATCGACTCGCGGAGCGGCGCGGCGCCGACGCGGGCGCGCCAGCCGCGGCGGAAGAGCGGCGCGCCCGCCGCGTCGACGGAGATCGTGGCGCGGACGCCCTCCGTGCGGACGCGGAGCTCCGCGCGCGGCCCGGCCGCGCGCCGCGCCGCGCGCTTGCCGCTCGGGAGGTCCTTCGCCGGGCCCTCCCAGAGCCTGAGCGCGACGGCGTCGGCGGCCCGCGACCCGAGGCACGCCCACGCCGCGGCATCCTCGCCCTCCGCCTCGGCGCCGCCCGGGACCGCGCCCGCGGCGAGGCCCAGCGAGGCGAGCTCCGCGGCGAGCACCGGCTCGAGCCCGGGCGCGCACGCGCAGAAGATCCTTTCGACGGAGGGCACTACTGAACGAGGCGGATGTTGAGCTTCACGAGCGCGTCGGCGCGGCAGAGCGTGCTCGCCTTGGCCCCGCGGAACCCCGGCTTCGCGACCCGGATCGGCACCTTCGCGCCGGGCTTGCACTCCACGCCGGCGAGGACGGGCGACTCCCCCCGCTCGACGCCGGCGATGGTGACGAGCGCGGCCTCGGGCTCGGTCTCGACGGACACCGCGAACCCGGAGAAGGGCGCGACCTGCTCGCCGGAGCCCGCCTCGCGCTCCGTCTCGATCGGCCGGATGTAGCGGTCCGTGTCGATGGCCTCGGCCGGCTCGCGGGGCGCCTCCGCGGGGCCGCGGCGCAGGGCGCGGGCCGCCACGAAGGCCACGGCGATCCCGGCCGCGAGGCCGAGCGCGAGGAGCACGGTCCAGCGGTAGCTCGGGGGCGTCGCGCGGTGGTGCGCCGTCATGGGCGGCATGTTACGGCGCGTCTCGCCCTCGGTCGAGCGCCGTGCTTGCGCGTCCGCGCGGTCCGGGGGTACACGTCGCCACCCGGTCGTGGCTCGACGAGCTCGCCGAGACCGGGTGGCGGCCCGAGATGAACATCGGCTTCGACGCGAAGCGCGTCTTCCACAACGCCACCGGCCTCGGGAACTACGCGCGCGACGTGCTGCGCATCCTGCACCGCCGGCGGCCGGACCACGCCTACTTCGCGTACACGCCCAGGAAGCGCGGCCTGCCGTTCGAGCTCGCCGACGAGGATCGGGTGCGGGTGCGGACGCCGCGCGGCCTCCTCGGGCGCGCCGTGCCGGCGCTGTGGCGAACGCGCGGCATCGTGTCGGATCTGCGCGCGGACGGGATCCGGCTCTTCCACGGCCTCTCGAACGAGCTGCCGCTCGGCGTCGAGCGCGCCGGGATCGCGAGCGCGGTCACCATCCACGACCTCATCTTCGAGCGCTTCCCCGAGCTGTACTCGCCCATCGACCGGCGCATCTACGCAGCCAAGGCGCGGAGCGCCGTCGCGCGCGCGGGCGTCGTCGTCGCCATCAGCGAGCAGACGAAGCGCGATCTCGTCGACCTGTACCGCGTCCCCGAGGCGCGCGTGCGCGTCGTGTACCAGACGTGCCACGACGCGTTCCGCTCGCCGGTGCCCGAGGAGCGCCTTCGCCAGGTGCGCGCGCGGTGGCAGCTCCCGGAGACGTTCCTCCTCGCCGTCGGCACCATCGAGCGCCGCAAGAACCTCCTCCTCGTGCTCCAGGCGCTCGAGCGCCTCGGGGACGTGCCGCTCGTCGCGGTCGGCAGATCCACGCCGTACGCGGAGGAGCTGCACGCGTTCGCGCGCGCGCACCGGCTCTCTTCCCGCGTGCGGCTCCTCTCGGACGTCTCGACGCCGGACCTCGCCGCGATGTACCGGCTCGCGACGGTGGCGGTCTACCCGTCCCTCTTCGAAGGGTTCGGGCTCCCCATCGTGGAAGCGCTGCTCTCCGGGACTCCCGTCGTGACGACGAGGGGCGGCTGCTTCGC
>DASSQM010000425.1:0-4171 GCA_035702465.1 Anaeromyxobacter sp.
GACTGCGACCTCGACTTGCGACCTCGACTGCGACCGCGAGATGCGACACGGACCGCTACCGCGACGCCTCGACCCCAACCTACCCGCCCTTCGCGAGCTCCAGGTACATCTCCGCGTTCCGGTTCCCCGGCGAGATCTCCAGCACCGTGCGCCAGTGCTTCGCCGCCTCGTCCTTGCGCCCGCTGGCGTAGAGCGAGAGGCCGAGGTTGAGCCGGGCGGGCACGTAGTTGGGGCTCTGGCGGACGACCTCCTCGTACTCCTGGATGGCCTGCTCGCGATCGCCCTGATCGCGCAGCGCGCCCGCGAGCTTCGAGCGGATGTCCACGAACACAGGGCCGAGCTCGAGCGCGCGGCGGTACTCGCGGATGGCCTCGGCGTACAGCCCGGACGACAGCCACACGTCGCCGATCTCGGCGTACATGTTGGCGAGCTTGCCGGCGACGAACCGGTCGAGCTTGCCCTGGCGCGCGCCGGACCGGGAGAGCGCGTGCCGATACGTCTCCTGCGCCTCCTTGTACTTCCCGGTGTCGTTGTAGGTGACCGCGAGGTTCAGCGCGGCGTCGGTGTACCCCGGGTTGATCCGCAGCGCCGCCTCGAACGCGCGCAGCGCTTTCTGGTACTGCCCCTGGTCGTGATAGATGACGCCGAGCATGTTGTAGACGTCGGCGAACGACTGGTTCTGCTCGACGACCTGGGTCAGGTACTGCTCGGCGAGCCCGTACTCCTTCTTGAGGTAGTAGCCGCGGCCGAGCGCGAGGGCCTGCTTGAGGGTCTCGTCCATGGCGCGAGTGTAGCGCCGGCGCCGCGCGCGGCCTACGGCGAAGCGACCACCCGCCAGCCGCCGCCGTCGCGCCGGAGGTGGCGAACGGTGCGCACCGCGCGCCCGCCGAGCTCGTAGTCCTCCCCCGCGGTCGCCGCGTCGCGCTCGACGCGCACCTGCCACGCGACCACGCGCGCGCCCGGGTCGCGCGGTGCCTCGCGCAGCGCGGCCACGACGCCGCGGAGCGCGGGGAGGTCCGCGAGGCACCAGCGCCGCACCCGGCACCGCTCCATCGCGAACGCCTCCCGGCCGACGTACGCGACCGCGGGCCCGTCCGCGCCGACCGCGCCGTCCGCCTCGACCACCGCGAGCACGAGCGCGCGCGGGCCGTCCATCGAGACCACGACGTCGCCGAAGCGCAGGCGGCTGAGCGCGAGCGGGGCTCCGTCCGCGGCCGGCAGCTCCGCCGCGCCGGTGCGCGCGAGCGCCTCTCGTACCTCGGTCTCGGGGCTCGCCGCCGAGCACGCGAGCAGCGCCGCCAGGGCGAGCGCGCCGCGGTCAGCGCAGCTCCGCAAGGCGCTTCTCCGCCTCGGGCCGCCGCGGGTCCTGCGGGTGCTTCACGATGAGCTTCTGGAGCGCGGTGCGGGCGCGGAACTTCTCGTCCATCTCCATCGCGGCCTGCGCGAGCTTCATGAGCGCCTCCGGCTCGTGCTTCGAGCCGGGGTACTTGTCGACGAGCGCCTCGTAGCGGCCCACTGCGCCGGCCCAGCGCTTGCGCTTGAAGTAGAACTCCGCGACGTACCACTCGTGCTCCGAGAGGCGCGCGTTCGCCTGGTCCAGCACCTTCCTCGCCTCGGACGCGTACTTGGACTTCGGGTGCTTCTCGAGGAACTTCGTGAGGATCTCGGACGCGCGCTGGAGCTGCCGCTGGTCCTTCTCGTACGCGGGCGGGAAGAGCGCGAACTGGCTCGGCGCCTCCTTGAAGTGCGCGAGCCCCTGCCGGAACTCGGCGTAGTCCACGTCCTCGTGGTTCGGGTGCAGCTGCACGAACTGCTTGTAGGCCTCGACCGCCTCGGCGAAGTTGTCCTGCGCGAACTTCGAGTCGGCGATGCGCAGCTCCGCGAGCGGCGCGAACTTCGAGAACGGGTACTTCGTCTTCACGTACTCGAAGAACTTCTCCGCCTCGGGGTAGGTCTTGTCGTTGAGCAGCTCGACGCCGGCGTTGTAGTTGTCCTCGGCGCTCGCGCCGTACTTGAGAGTCCCGCCGAAGGAGACGTGCTTCGAGTGGCACCCGGCGAGCGCGAGGAGCGCGGCGGCGGAGAGGAGGACGGCGCTTCGCATGGGGCGGGGAGGATAACAGAGGCGCGCCCCATTGGCAGCCCGACCGTCGGCGGTGCGTCAGCCGTCCTCGTACACCCCCAGCGTGCGCGCGACGACCGCTCCCGAGAACCCGCGGCCGAGGAGCCAGCGCGCGAGCCGGGCGCGATCCCTCTCCGCCAGAGCGTCGAGAGCGGGGGTCCCCGCCCTTCGCTCGGCGAGCGCGCGGCAGAGCGCCGCCTCGCCTTCCCCTCCCGCCGCGCCCGCGGTCTCGGCCAGCGCCGCGGCCACGGCGTCCCTCGCGCGGTCGGGCGGGATGCCGGCGGCGGCGAGCCTCCGCTCGGCGAGGCGCGGTCCCGCGCGGCCGGAGCGCAGGAGCGATCGCGCCCGGGCGGCGGCGTACGCGGCGTCGTCGAGGTAGCCGAGGCCCACGAGCCACCGCACGACCGCGTCCGCCTCCGCGCCGAGCTCGGCGCGGGCGAGCCGCGCGCGCACCTGCGCCTCGGTACGGGCGGCGGAGGCGAGGTAGCGCAGGGCGACGGCCTTGGCGCCGTCGAGCGGGGACTCGTCGTTTCCTGGGCCGTCGGCCATCGGCCGCCAGTCTACAGTCCGCGCATGACGAGCCCGAGATCGTGCTCCCCAGCGGGAACGGCGAAACGGGCGTCAGAACCGCTCGATCTGGAAGTCGTCGTCCGCGCCCGGCGCCGCCTCGGGCTTCTGCGGCGCCTTGGGCGGCGTCATGCGGCCGAGGGGGGCCGAGCCGGTCGCGGGCGCGGTCCCCGACGCCGGCCGCGCGGCGGGGATCGGCCGCGCCGCGGCGGGAGCGGGCTGTGCCGAGCTCGGCTCGGGCGGCTTCTCGAACGAGTCCCACTTCGAGTCGCTCGTGCCCGAGATGCCGGAGACGCGGAGCGCGAAGTCGTCCGGGTTCGTCGCCTGGCGGAGCGCCTCCTCGTACGTGATGAGGCCGCCCTTGAGGAGTCCCATGAGCGACTGATCGAAGGTCTGCATGCCGTACGAGACGTGGCCCTGCGCGATGGCGTCCGGGATCTCCTTCGTGCGGTCCTTGTCCTCGACGAGCTCGCGCACGCGCGCCGTCGCGAGCAGGACCTCGATGGCGGGCACGCGGCCCTTCCCGTCGGAGCGCGGCACGAGGCGCTGCGAGATGACCGCCTTGAGCACGGAGCCGAGCTGGAGCCGCACCTGCTTCTGCTGGTACGGAGGGAACGCGGAGATGATGCGGTTCACCGTCTCGGTGGCGTCGAGGGTGTGCAGGGTCGAGAAGACGAGGTGCCCGGTCTCGGCGGCGGTGAGCGCGGTCTCGATCGTCTCGAGGTCCCGCATCTCGCCGACGAGGATCACGTCGGGATCCTGGCGCAGCGCGCTCTTCAGCGCCTGCCCGAAGCTCATCGTGTCGACGCCCACCTCGCGCTGGTTCACGATCGACCGCTTGTCGCGGATGAGGAACTCGATGGGGTCCTCGATCGTCATGATGTGGCAGGTCTCGTTCGCGTTGATGTGGTCGATCATCGCCGCGAGCGTGGTGGACTTGCCGGAGCCGGTGGTGCCGGTGACGAGGACGAGGCCGCGCTGCTCGCCGGCGATCTTCTCCAGGATCTTGGGCAGCATCAGCTGCTCGATCGACTGGATCTTGAAGGGGATGACGCGGAGGACGACGCCGATGGTCCCGCGCTGCTGGAAGATGTTCACGCGGAAGCGGCCGAGGCCCGGGACGCCGTAGGCGAGGTCCACCTCGTTCGTCTGCTTGTACTTCTCCTTCTGGTAGTCGTTCATGATCCCGAGGGCCATCCGCGCGATCTCCTCGGGCGGAAGGCGACGGGCGTCCTTGAGCGGGACGAGGGAGCCGTCGACGCGGAACATCGGCGGGAGGCCCGCCTTGAGGTGAATGTCCGAGGCGCCGCCGCGCAGCGCGATCTGCAGGATCTCGTTCAGCTCCATGCCCTGCCGAGCGTAGCACCGCGATCCCGTCGGATCCATGTGCCGTCCCTCGGGGACGCGGCGATCCGTCGCCCGCCTACGCAGGAGCCGGTGTAGGCAAGGCCGTGACGCACCGTCCGGGATGGCGGGCTACAATCC
>DASSQM010000426.1:0-3134 GCA_035702465.1 Anaeromyxobacter sp.
TTCGAGCCACGGATGGGCGCGGCGGAGCGCGAGGCGCACGTGGCGAGGTGGCGGAAGGCGCTGGAGGCGGCGTAGCCGCCGAGGTCCGTCACCCGAGCCGGTCGAGCGCCTCGGCCACCGTCTCGACGCCCTCGACCGCGAGCCCGGCCGGCACCTCGACGTGGCGCGCGTTCGCCGCCGGGACGAGGGCGCGCTCGAAGCCGAGGCGCCGCGCCTCGGCGAGCCGGATGTCCGGCTGCGAGACCGCGCGCACCTCGCCGGCGAGCCCCACCTCGCCGAGGACGAGGGTGCGGGCGGGGATGGCGCGGTCGCGGAACGACGACGCCAGCGCGGCGAGGGTCGCGAGGTCCGCGGCGGGATCGTCCACCGAGAGCCCGCCGGCCACGTTCACGAAGAGATCGCACGGCAGGATGTCGATCCCGACCTTCTTCTCCAGCACGGCCGCGAGGAGCGCCACCCGGTTCGAGTCGATGCCGAGAGCGGTCCGGCGCGGCGTGCCGTACCCGGTGGGCGCCACGAGCGCCTGGATCTCGACGAGCACGGTGCGCGTGCCGGACAGCACCGCCGCGACCGCGCTGCCGGGCGCGTCCTGCGGGCGCTCCGCGAGGAAGAGCGCGGAGGGGTTCGGGACCTCGGCGAGGCCGCCCGCCTTCATCTCGAAGACGCCGATCTCGCTCGCCGAGCCGAAGCGGTTCTTGTGCGCGCGCAAGACGCGGTACGGGTGCGCGCCGCCGCCCTCGAAGTAGAGGACGGTGTCCACCATGTGCTCGAGGACGCGCGGGCCCGCGATGGCGCCGTCCTTGGTCACGTGACCGACGAGGAACACCGGCGTCTCGGTGGTCTTCGCGAACGCCATGAGGCGCGCGGCGGTCTCGCGGATCTGCGTGACCGTGCCAGGCGCGCTCTGGAGCTCCGGAAGGTACTGCGTCTGGATCGAGTCCACCGCGAGCACCGAGGGTGCGAGCGCCTCCGCCGCGCGCAGCACCTTCTCCCCGTCCGTCTCGGCGAGGACCGAGAGGTTCTCCGCCGCGCAGCGCAGCCGATCGGCCCGGAGCTTCAGCTGCCGCGCGGACTCCTCGCCGGAGACGTACAGGACCGGACGCCCCGGGTCGGCGCGGGCGAGCCGGTCGAGCGCGGCGAGGAGGAGGGTGGACTTGCCGATGCCCGGATCGCCGCCGAGGAGCACGAGCGCGCCGGGCACGAGGCCGCCGCCGAGGACGCGGTCCAGCTCGCCGATGCCGGTGCGGCGCCGCTCCTCGTCGCTCGCCTCGACGTCGCGCAGCGGCACCGGACGCGACGAACCCTGCGTGCCCCAGCCGCGAGGGGCCCCGCGCGGCTCGGGAGCCGCGGCCTCCTCGTGCATCGAGTTCCACTTCCTGCAGGACGGGCACTGCCCGAGCCACTTCGGGCTCGACTGGCCGCACTCACCGCAGACGAAGACGGTCCTGTGCTTTCCGGCGGGACGGGACATCGCGGTCCCATGGGACCACGCGCCTCCGACACGGGATGTGAGAGGTCTCGGGCCGGGCCGATTCGAGGCTGCCGGGGACAACGCGCCGGAGGGCGCGGCATCTGCCGCGCCCCCCGGCCGACGTCAGACGGTCGCCGAGCCGCGCCGCATCACCGCGAAGATGAGCGAGATGACGGCGAGGACGAGCAGGATGTGGACCCAGGCACCCAGCGCGGAGCCGGATACCATCCCCAACGCCCAAAGCACGACGAGCAGGATCGTGATCGTCCAGAGCATGCCCCCTCCCTCCCTCCGCGAAAGGTAGGCACACGCCCGGCGCGGGGGCATAGGCCGCTGCCCAGCCCAGCGGGCGCCTCGGCAGGGCGGGCCGCCCCGGCGGACCGGAAAGTCGTCCGAAAGTCGCGGTACTGCGCCATGCCGCGCGGTTGTCAACTCCATCCCAGGGTCGTGGTTGACGAGGGTCTCCCGGCGGGGCCTCCGCCACCCGTGCGCGACGGCGCCCGCCAGCCCACGAGCCCGCCAGTCCTCCCCGCCCGGCCTCGACCCGATCGACGGCGAGGAGGCGCGCCGGCTCATCCCCACGGCTCCGGCCCGCGCTCGCGCGCCGAGGCACCTGTGCGAAACGCGGCGCTACAATTCCGCCATGCCCTCCGGAGGCCTCGGTTCGCTCGGCCGGATGCTGCTCGTCCTCGGCGCCGTCATCGCGCTCGTGGGCGTGGTGCTCATCGTGGCGGAGCGGTTCCCGGGGCTGCGCATCGGGCGGCTGCCGGGCGACATCGCCGTCGAGCGGGATCGCTGGCGGTTCTACTTTCCGCTCGGTACGTCCATCCTGCTCTCGATCGTGCTCTCGCTGCTGCTCTGGCTCCTCGGCCGGCGCGGATAGCCGGCCGGCGCGCGACGCTCAGATCCCCATCTGCTGCACGTGGTAGCCGCGCTCGCGCAGCGCGCGCAGGATCTCCTCCACGTGCTCGGGCCCGCGCGTCTCGAGCGTGAGCTGGAGCGTGGTGTCGCCGAAGCGGTACGAGAACGCGCGCGTGTGGTGGACCTCGATGACGTTCGCGCGCTGGTTCGCGACGATGCTGGACACGCGGGCGAGCTGACCCGGCTTGTCCTGGAGGGCGACGCTGATCCGCACGAGGCGGCCGTCCTTCACGAGGCCGCGCTCGATCACGCGGGCGACGAGGTTCACGTCGATGTTGCCGCCGGAGACGATGGCGACGACGCGCTTCCCCTCGAGCCCGTGGATCTTGCGCTGCATGAGCGCCGCGACGCCCACGGCGCCGGCGCCCTCCACCACCGCCTTCTCCCGCTCGAGCAGGTACAGGATCGCGCTCGCGATCTCCTCCTCCGAGACGGTGACGATGTCGTCGACGTACCGCCGCACGTGCTCGAGCGTGAGATCGCCCGCGCGCTTCACCGCGATGCCGTCGGCGATGGTGTTGGCGGGCTCCAGGGTGACCGGCCTGCCCGCCTCGACCGCCTGGAGCATGGAGGGGAGCACCTCGGTCTCGACGCCGACGAGCCTCGCCTTGGGCCGGAGCGCCTTCAGCGCGACCCCCACGCCGGACGCGAGCCCGCCGCCGCCGATGGGCACGACGATCGCGTCCGTCTCCGGCTCCTGGCCGAGCACCTCGAGCCCGAGCGTCCCCTGGCCCGCGATGAC
>DASSQM010000427.1:0-2004 GCA_035702465.1 Anaeromyxobacter sp.
CACCGCGGCGTCCGTCTGGACGAGCCCCTCGAGGACGCCCCCCTGCGGCGCGCCGAGGTTCCGGTGGAGCGCCGACACGACGCCCATCGAGACGGAGCGCTCGAACCCGAGCGGATTGCCGATGGCGAAGACGAGCTCGCCGACCCGGAGCCGCCGCTCCGACAGCGCGAGCGGGGGCAGGTCCGTCGCATCCGCGCGCAGCACGGCGAGGTCGGTGCGCTCGTCCGCGCCGACCACCTCGCCGCGCACCGCACGCGAGCCGGACACGCGGATGCGGAGCGCCCCGCGCGATGCCACGTGCGCGTTCGTGAGGACGAACCCGTCCGCCGCGAGCACGACGCCGGAGCCCTGGCCGCGCCGGTGCTCGATCCCGACCACGGAGGGCGCCGCGCGCCCGACGAGGTCGGAGAGATCCTTCGACAGCGCCTCGAGCGAGGTCATGCCCGCGCCGCTCCCCTCGCGCCGACGGTCACCGACACGTCGCGCACCTCTCCCGCGCGGAGCACGCGCAGCGCGAGGGCGTCCCCGATGCGGTCCTCCGTGAGGAACGCGAGGAGCTCCCCCGGATCCTGGAGCGTCTCGCCCCCGAACGAGAGGATGCAGTCGCCGAGCAGGAGGCCGGCGCGGTCGGCCGGGCTGCCCGGCTCGACGCGCGTCACGAGCAGCGCGACCTCCTCGCCGGTGCGCTCGCGGACGACCTTCGGCAGCGGCACCGGGAACGAGGCGAGCCCGAGGTAGCCGCGGCGGATCTCGCCGTGCGCGAGGAGCGACTTCACCACGCGGCGGAGCGTACCCGCGTCGAGGACGAGCGCCGCGCCACGCACGAGCCCGGCGGTGGCGACGCCCGCGGGCGTCCCCGCCGCAGAGAGCACGAGCGCACCCGAGAGCCCGGGCCGCAGCGCGAGCGTCGTCTCGACGTAGCGGTCGAGCTTCCCGCCGGCGGGCGCGCGCCACTCGCCCGCGGCCCGCGCCACGAGGCCGAGCTCCGCGCGCGGGGAGCGGCCCGGGCGCGAGACCGAGACGACGAGGCTGCCCGCCGCGAGGGGCGCGTCCCCCCACTCCGCCGGGGCGAGGGCACCACCGCCCTTCAGGCGCAGCACCGCCACGTCCGTCGAGGGATCGCGGCCGAGGACCTCCGCGGTCGTCGTCTCTCCGCCCGGCAGGCCGATGCCGATCTCCTCGTCGCGGTCGAGCGTGTGGTGCGTCGCGACGACGAGGCCGTCGGAGGACCAGGCCACCCCCGAAGAGGGCGAGCGGCCGCGGCCTTCCACGCGAACCACGTGCGCCGAGGCGCGCTCGACGAGGGACTGGAGGCGTTCGGACAGGGACACGAGGGGATCGGGGTTCGTCATGCGCGAGAAGGTACGCGCCGACGGGAAGCGGCACATCGGCGAGAGGGACGGGAGAGCGACCTGGTCGAATGGATAGGTCCCGGCGGGCACCCGGACCCCGACCCGGACCCCGACCCCGACCCCGACCCCGAACCCGACCGCGACCCCGACCACGACCGCGACCCCGACCGCGACCGCGACCGCGACCGCGCTGCGACGTCGTTCCCGTTACAACCCCTCGCGTGCCCCCCGTCCGCCTCCTCCTCGCGGGCGACGACCCCCTCGCCCGCGCCGGCCTCGCCTCGCTCCTCTCCGGCCGCGCCGACGTCGCCGTCGCCGCAGAGTCGGCGATCGACGACGCGCCGCGCGCCGCGGGGGTGGCGGGCGCGGACGCGGTCCTCCTCGACCTCGGCTCCTCCGGGGCCGCGCCGGCGCCGGTCGCGGCGCTCGCGGAGGCGGTGCACGCGCCGGTCGTCGCGCTCGCCTCCACCGAGGCGCAGGCGGCCGCCGCGATCCGCTCCGGTGCGCGCGCCGTCCTCTTCCGTGGCGCGTCCGCGGACGCGCTCGCGGCGGCGGCGCTCGCCGCCGCCCGTGGGCTCGCCGCGATCGACGCGGCGCTGGCGCGCGAGTGGCTCCGGCCGCCGGGCGCTCCGGCCGACGCGGAGGTGCTCAC
>DASSQM010000428.1:0-2124 GCA_035702465.1 Anaeromyxobacter sp.
GGCGGCTGCGGCGGGCGGGCTCCGGCCGACCGTACACGGCACCCCAAAAGGGTGAGTGCCGCGCCGCGAGCGCTGCGCGCGGGCGCCGCGCCGCTGCCGACATCCGGGCGGCTGAGCATGGGGCGAGGTAGAGTCTGACCATGGCACCGCGGCACCCGCCGGAGGAGCGGGTCGCCGCGCGCGGAAGCGCGCTCGGTGCGCTCCTCCACGCGCAGGAGGCGCTGCTCGCGGCGAGCGCGATCGCGGCGGGCCTGGGGGGCCTCCGGACGCGCTCGGCCCCCGCGAGGCTCGCGGGCGAGGCGCGGTGCTTCGTGCGCCTCCTCGCGGCCTACGTCGAGCGGCCGTCCAGAGGCGCGCTCGCGTCGGCGACGGCCGCGCAGGTGCGCGCCGGCGCGTTCGCCGTCTCCACCCAGGAGGAACAGCGCAGCATCATCTCGCTCTGGGGTCGCGTCGTCGCCCCGATCCTCGCGGGCTCGGGGAGCGCGAGCGACGCGCGCACCGTGGAGGATGCGCTCGGCCGGATGGAGGCGATGGTCTCCGACGCGTCGGCCGCGTGGGAGCCGCGCCGCATCGACGTCGTCGTCGTCGGCGCGTCCGCGGGCGGCCTGGGCGCGCTCATGGAGCTCCTCGGGCCGTTCGACGCGGCGCTCCCCGCGACGCTGCTCGTCGCGCTCCACCTCTCCGAGCACTCCCACGGGCTCGTCCCGACCCTGCTCTCGCGCCACACCGGCCTCGACGTCGCCTGGGCGGTCGACGGGGCGGCGCTGCACCTCGGCCACGCGTTCGTGGCGCCGCCGGGCGGGCACCTCGTGGCGCGCGCCGACGGCCTGCACGTCGTCGCCGGACCTCCGGTCCACTACGTCCGCCCTTCGGCCGACGCGCTCTTCGAGTCGGCCGCGAAGACGTTCGGGGCGCACGTGGCGTCGGTGATCCTGTCGGGCACCGGCTCGGACGGCGCGGATGGTACGCGCGTGGTGAAGGCCCACGGCGGGCTCACGTTCGTGCAGGCGCCGTCGGCTGCGGAGTTTCGCGGCATGCCGGACGCCGCCATCGGGACGGGCGACGTTCGGCACGTGATGCGGGCGGATCGGATCGGCGAGGAGCTGAAGGCCACGATCGCCCGCGGGAGGCACGAGCCGTAGCGCGGCGCCGCCTGGGCGAGGAGGACATCGAAGTGCCGAACGCGACCCAACAGCTCGAGCAAGTGATCGACAGGATCCGGCGCGCCCGCAATTTCGACTTCCACAACTACAAGCGGGCGACGATCCAGCGGCGGGTCGAGCGGCGCATGAGCGACCGGCAATGCGGGACGATGACCGAGTACGTCGCGTTGCTCGACCGCTCGCCCGAGGAGTACGACGCGCTCCTCGCGTCGCTGTTCATCAAGGTGACCTCGTTCTTCCGCGACGAGGAGACGTGGGACCTGCTCGCGAACAAGGTCCTCCCCGACCTCGTGACCGGGAAGTCGCCGGGCGACCAGATCCGCATCTGGAGCGCGGGGTGCGCCACCGGCGAGGAGGTGTACTCCGCGGCGATGCTCCTGGCGGAGCTGCTCGGCCCGAAGATCCAGAACTACCAGGTCAAGGTGTTCGGGACGGACGTCGACGAGGGGGCCATCGCGCACGCGCGCCACGGCTTCTACTCCGCGAAGGCCGTGGCCGAGCTCTCGAAGGAGCGCCTCTCGAGATTCTTCACGCGCGTGCCCGGCGGATACTCCGTCTCGAAGGACCTCCGCCGCCTCGTCGTCTTCGGCGTGAACAACCTGGTTTCCGACGCGCCGATCTCGCACCTCGACCTGCTCCTCTGCCGGAACGTCTTCATCTACGTGGACGCCGCGCTGCAGAAGCGCGTGCTCTCCCGGTTCCACTACGCGCTCCGGCACGGCGGAGCGCTCGTGCTCGGCAAGTCGGAGCTCATCCCCTTCGCCGCGAAGATCTTCGAGCCGATCGATCCGTCCCGCCGCGTGTACCGGCGCGGCGCCCGTGGCGCTTCCACGAACGTGGACGGGCTGCTCGGCCAGCTCGAGCAGGAGGAAGTCGCGCGGGCCGTGCGGCAGGGCCGGGAAGAGCTAGCCGGGGGGAACGCCGACCTCAACCGCGACGCGCTCCAGTCGATGCCGCTCCC
>DASSQM010000429.1:0-2784 GCA_035702465.1 Anaeromyxobacter sp.
ACACCTCGAGCCCCTGCCTGCCGAGCTTCCGTCGCTCCATGGCGTTCCTCCGGAACGGTCGGAGCGTAACCATCGCGGCGCGCCTGCGCTGCGCCGCGTCGGGCCCCGCGGCGCATCCCTCGTCAGGAGGCGCGGGCGGGGGCCGCGGCGGGCGAGGTCGCGCGCGCCTTCCCGCGGAGGACGAGCACGGTCCCGGCGAGCACGAGCGCCATGCCGGCGAGCGCGGGCGCGGTCCAGCGGTAGCCCTCGAACGCCGTGGAAGCGAGCATGGCGAGTACGGGGATGGCCGCGGCGGTGTAGCCCGAGCGCCCCGCGCCGATGCGGTGGAGCAGGGTGAGGTAGGTGACGAAGGCGACGACGGAGCCGAACACCGCGAGGTAGAGCAGCGACGCGACGTAGCGGACGGAGGCGTCGAACGCGAAGGGGATGCCGCGCACGGCGCACCACGCCGCGACCGCCATCGAGGCGTAGAGCATCGACCACGCGGTGCTCGGCACGATGGCGACGCCGCGCGCGTAGAGGTGCTGCGAGAAGAGGTTCCCGCCGGAGGCGAGGAGCGTCGAGACGAGCGCGAGCGCCACGCCCGCCGCGATCCCGGGCTGGCTCCGCATGCCGCGAAGCTCGGGCAGGAAGACGAGCGCCACGCCCGCGAACCCGAGGAGCGCGCCGAGGACGACCGCGCCGGGCGCCGGGGTTCCGAGGAGCACGCGCGCGCCGAGCAGGTTCCAGAAGACGAGGGTGACGAAGAGGACGGAGACGAGCCCGGACGTGAGGTGCTGCTCCGCGAGGTAGACGAGCACGTAGTTCGCGCCGAACTGCAGGACCCCGAGCACGACGAAGCTCGCGTGGTCCCGGGCGCTCGCGCGCAGCTTCACGCCGCGGACGGTGCAGAAGCCGAGGAGCAGGAGCCCCGCGATGCCGAAGCGCCAGGCGACCGACACCTCGGGCGCGACGACGCCGAGCTGGAACTTGATGACGAGCCAGGTCGTGCCCCAGATGAGCGACGGCACGAGGAAGAGGGCCCAGTTCGGCACGGGGGCGGCATCCTACCACTGCGGGTCCGTGCCCGCCGCGCGTCAGCCGCCCCGCGCGGGCTCGATCCGGAACACCGGCGGATCGATCCGCGTGCTGCGGCAGCTCGGGCACGCGCCGGGGCGCGTGAGCCGGGAGCGTTCGGCGAACCGGTACCCGCACGCGATGCACGAGGCGGGCTCGACCACGAGGCGCTCGCCCTGGTGCGCGAGCGAGCGGGAGAGGTGCGCGAGGTGCTCCGCCACGTCCTTCTCGCGGATGCCCGCTGCCGCGGAGAGGTCGCGCGCGGTGGCCGGGCCTTCGCGCAGCGCGCGCCGCAGGGTCTCGCGGAGCGTCTCGCCGCGCTCGCCGGGCGTGCCGTCCTTCACCTTCACGCCCGGGATGTTAGAGCAGCGACGCCGCCGCCGCGAGCTCGGCGGCGACCGCGAGCGAGAGCAGGATCGTCAGCACGACCTTCAGGACCGCGATGCGCGGCCGCCGGCGGCGGAGTTGGACCACCATGACACGCTCCCCTCCTCGAACCGGGGCCCCGTGCCCCTGCCGCGGCCCGGCGGGCGGCGCGACTCGTCGAGGTGCCCTGATGACCCGCCGCGCGGCGATCTGTGACCTGCGCGAAGCCGCGGCCCGCGCGCCCGTCCGGGGGCCGGGGCCGGGAGGCGTCGCCGCCGCGAGGCGATCGCCGAGGGGGCCGCTCAGGACGTCGCGCCGTGCAGCCTCGCCGAGCGGCCCTCGCGCCCGCGCGTGAGCTTGTCGAGGAAGAGGTAGACGACGGGCGTCGTGAACAGCGTCAGCGCCTGCGAGAAGACGAGGCCGCCGACGATGGTGATGCCGAGGGGGCGGCGGAGCTCGGCGCCGGCGCCGCCGCCGATCGCGAGCGGGAGGCCGCCGAGGAGCGCCGCCATGGTGGTCATCATGATGGGCCGGAAGCGCAGGAGGCAGGCGCGGTGGATGGCCTCGCGCGGGGTGAGGCCCTCGTCGCGCTCCGCCTCGATGGCGAAGTCGATCATCATGATGGCGTTCTTCTTCACGATGCCGATGAGCAGGATGATCCCGATGAGCGCGATGATGCTGAAGTCCATCTTCGCGACGAGGAGCGCGAGGAGCGCGCCCACGCCCGCCGACGGCAGGGTGGAGAGGATCGTGATCGGGTGCACGAGGCTCTCGTAGAGCACCCCGAGCACGATGTAGACGGCGACGAGCGCGGCGAGCACGAGGATGGGCTCGCTCTTGAGCGAGTCGAGGAACGCCTGCGCCGTCCCCTGGAAGGACCCGTGGATGCTCGCGGGCATCCCGATCGCCTGCTGCGCGCGCCGCACCGCCTCGACCGCCTGCCCGAGCGACACGCCCGGCGCGAGGTTGAACGAGAGCGTCACGGCCGGGAACTGGCCCTGGTGGTTGACGGACAGCGAAGTCGGCTGCGCCGAGTAGCGCGCGATGGCCGGGAGCGGCACCTGCTCGCCGGTGGGCGTCGAGACGAACACGCGGTCGAGCGACTCCGGGGCGCCCTGGAACTCCGGCTTCACCTCGAGGACCACGCGGTACTGGTTCATCGCGCCGTAGAGCGTCGCCACCTGGCGCTGCCCGAACGCGTCGTACAGCGTCTGGTCCACGAGCTGGGGCGTGATGCCGAGCCGGGCGGCGCTGTCGCGGTCGATGTTCACGAGGAGCTGCAGCGCCGAGGTCTGCTGGTCGCTCGCCACGTCGCGCAGCTCCGGGAGCGTCTTCAGCTTCTCGAGCATGCGCGGCGCCCAC
>DASSQM010000430.1:0-3308 GCA_035702465.1 Anaeromyxobacter sp.
CTTCGCGCCGGTGCGCGAGATGCGCTCGGTGAGGTCGTCCTGGAGCGTCATCGCGAGCTGGTCGTGCATGTCCACCTGGATGGTGACCAGGAGGAACTCCCCCATCTTCAGGATCGGGATGCGCTCCATGGCGCGCCCTCACCGGATGGAGGGCGCGGCGCCGTTCCCGGCGCCGATGGTCTGGCCGACCTTGCTCAGCGCCGCCTTGAACGCGTCCGCGAGCGTGGCCTTGGTGAGGACGTCGCCGAGGTCGATGGCGAGGTGCACGATGGTCTGCGCGATGGCCGGCCGGATCCCGCTGATGATGCACTCGGCGCCCATGAGGCGCGCCGCGGCCACCGTCTTGAGGAGGTGCTGGGCGACGAGCGTGTCGACGGTGGGGACGCCGGTGATGTCGATGATGGCGATGGACGAGCCCGTCTCCACGATCTTCTGGAGCAGCGTCTCCATCACCACCTGGGTGCGGTTCGAGTCGAGCGTGCCGATCATGGGGAGCGCGACGATGCCGTCCCAGAGCTTCACGACCGGCGTCGACAGCTCGAGCATCTCCTCCTGCTGCCGCGCGATCACCGCTTCGCGGGTCTTCTGGTAGATCTCGGTGGTGTAGACGCCGAGCCGGTCGAGGAGCAGCGTCGCGGCCCACGTCTCGTCCGCGAGCGCCTCGGCGTTCTGCCCCACCTCCCGACGCAGCCGCACGAACAGCGGCCGCTTGAACGAGAACACGAACATGGCGGTCTCGCTGGGCGTGAATCCCTGCGTGCTGCGCGACCTCGACACGCTCGCGAGGAGGTCCCGCATGCCCTCCCACTCCGGGCGTGCGATGTCGAGCGTGCCCCCGGCGGACAGCCCGTCGCGCAGCAGCCGGAGGAAGTCGGCGCACTGCTGCCGCACCTCGGCGTCCTTGATCGCGCCGACGCGCGCCGTGGCCGCGAGCTGCTCCTGGATCCACTCCGCGAGCAGCTCGTCGTGGTGACGCTCCGTCACTCTCAGGATCAGGGACTTCTCGGCCATATCCACACTCCGTGACGAGGATTGCCACCATAGCAACCGTGCGGCGGCGGGCCGCCGCCCCGCTCGGGGTGTGGCCGCCGGCTGCGGAGGCGAGGGAACCCACGGACGCCCGGGCGCTTCGGCGCGCCTCCCCCTGGGCCGCTCCCGGTGCCGCGAGAACGGGCGTATGGATGGACCGCGGAGCCAGCGGCCGGAGGAGGAAGCCATGATCCCGGAGCCCATCGACCAGTACCTCAGGAAGAACCACCTCGCGTACGAGCACACGACGCACATGCGGACCGTCCCGGCGCAGCGGGTCGCGGCCGCGGAGCACGTCTCGGGCGATCGAGTGGCGAAGCCAGTCGTCGTCCGCATCGACGGCACGCTCGCTCTGGCGGTCGTGACGGCGACGGAGAAGGTGGACGTCGACGCGCTCCGGCGCGTGACGCGCGCGACGAGCGTGGAGGTCGTTCCCGAGGACCAGTTCGAGGGACGCTTCGCGCCGTGCGAGGTCGGCGCCGAGCCGCCGCTGGGGCTCTTCGGGCTCCCGATCTACGTGGACGCCGATCTCGCCCGCGAGCCGTGGATCATCATGCGCGGGGGGACGCACGAGGACGCCATCCGCCTCTCGACGGCGGAATGGTTGCGCGCGGAGCACGTGGTCCCCGTGGAGCGGCTCGGCCGCTGGGCGATCTAGAACGTCGGCGGCCGGCCGGAGGAACCCGCTAGGCCGCGGCGCGGTCCGGCGCGGCGCGCTCGATCGCGGCCCCGTTCGCCGGCGCGCGATCGGGGCGCGCCTCGAGGCGCAGCGCGAGGAAGGCGCTCGCGAAGCGGCCCGCGGCGGAGCACGCGAACGCGACGCGGAGCCCGTGCGGCGCGCCGCCCCCCGCCGCCCCCGCGAGGGCGCCCGCGGCCGCGACGGCGAGCGCGTACGAGAGCCCGCCCGCCATCGAGAACGCGGCGAGGTAGAAGGGCCGGTCGCGCCTCGGCGCGATCGCGAGCGGCGCCGCGAACGACGCGAGCGCGTGACCGCTCCACGCCACCCCTCCGACCACCGCGTCGATCGCGATCGGCCACAGCGTGCCCCGCGCCGCGAGGAGCCACGTGAGTGGAAGCACGGCGGCGGCGAACGAGCACGAGGCGAGCACCGGCCGCGCGCCGGCGCGGTCCAGCGCGCGGCCCCACAGCGGAGCCGCGACGGCCTTCGCGGCCGCGGTGCCCGCCGCGTGCAGCGCGGCCACGCCGAACCCGGCGCGCAGGTCGTGGAGCAGGTGGAACGTGAAGTAGCCGGCGCCCGCGCCGACCGAGGCGTTCCAGGCGAGCTGGTACGCGAGGAGGCGGCGCGCGCGGGGATCCCGCAGCGGCTGCAGCGCCAGCGCCGCCGCCGGCCGCGGCCCCCGCGGGACCGGCGCGTCACCCTGCCGGGCCATGAGCACGGCCGTGACCGCACCGAACGCGGACGCGCCGACGGCGAGCGCGGCGAGGGCGGCGCCCGCGGCCTCGCGCCCCGCGGCCGCGTCGAGGAGCCGGGCCGACGCGAGGCCGCCGAGCGTACCCACGAGGACGCACGCCGCGGTGCGCCGCCCGAACCAGCGGCCGCGCACGCGCGCGGGCACGAGATCGCCCATCCACGCGGTCCACGCGTTGTTCCCCGCCGTTCCGAGCACCGCCGACGCCGCCGCCACGCAGAACAGGGCCGCGCGTGCCGCGTGCGGCGAGAGGCCCGCGAACGGCAGGAGCGCGAGCGGGAGCAGCGCCTGCCGCGACAGCGCCACCGCCACGAGCGCCACGCGGCGCCGGCCGAACAGGGCGCACGCCCACGCCGCGGGGAGCTGCACGACGTTCGAGAGCTGCGCCAGGGAGCCGACGACGCCGACCTGGAGAGGCGTCGCCCCGAGGTGGAGCGCCCAGCCGACGAGCACGGTGGGACCCGCGCAGGCGTTCACGAGCTCGGCGAAGACGCCCTCCGCCGTCGACGCGCGGAGGGAGCGGCGGAGAGGGGACGCTGCGTTTCGGCGGGGAGGAGGGGACACGGTCGTTCGGAGCACGGGCGAGCATGGCGGCGCGCGCTCTCTCAACGTGCCACGGGGCGGGCGGTGGGATGAAGGATCCCAACGTACGTGCCCGGGAGGCCCGCGAGAGTTGCGACCGGCGCGCCGCCGCTTCGCGGCGTCACGCCGCTCGCATCGGGGAACGGGGCACGCCCACACGGATCACGCCCGACACGCATCACGCATCACGAAGCGCCCCCGAACCGCGGGCGTTCCCCCGCGAGCGAACGCTGCGCGTTCCGGCGAAACCGACGCGTGGCGGATCCC
>DASSQM010000431.1:0-2742 GCA_035702465.1 Anaeromyxobacter sp.
GACCTCGGCAGCGTGAACGGCACCTGGGTGCGCATCAAGGAGCCGCGCCGCCTCTCCATCGGCGAGGAGTTCCGCATCGGGCGGCAGCTCCTCCGGCTCGAGCCGCTGCCGCGGCCTTCCCGCCCGGACGACCGCGGCGCCCGCGCGTGGGGATCTCCGGACGCCGGCGCGAGGCTGCGGCTCGCGCAGCTCCTCGACGGCGGCGGGGTCGGCGACGTCTTCCTGCTGCGCGAGGGCGAGAACGTCGTCGGCCGCGAAGCGGGCGAGGTGACGTTCCCGTCGGACCGCTACGTGTCGGCGCGCCACGCGCGCATCGACGTGAAGGGAACCGCCGCGACGCTCACCGACGCGGGGAGCTCGAACGGGACCTTCGCGAGGATCTCGGGATCGGTGGAGCTCGTCCCCGGCGATCAGATCCTGATCGGCGGGCAGCTCCTGAGGATCGACCGCTGACTACCCGAAGGATTTTTCCTTCTGCTCCTGCTCTTCCTTGCAGCGGATGCAGAGGGTCGTGACGGGGCGCGCCTCGAGGCGCTTCATCGAGATCTCCTCCTCGCACTTCTCGCAGATCCCGAACGTGCCGTTCTCGATGCGCGCGAGGGCCTTGTCGATCTTGGCGAGGAGGAACTTCTCGCGATCGCGGAGGCGGAAGATCATCGACTGCGTGTACTCGGACGACGCCAGATCGATCTCGTCCGGCAGATCGTCCGTGTCGAAGCTCGACTCCTCGGTGAGGGTCTTGCGCGCCGAGAGGAGGAGCTGCTTCTTCGACTCCTCCAGCATCGTCTTGAACCGCTTCATGTCCTTCTTGTTCAAGCCACTCTCCTCGCCGGTGAGCGGGAAAAAGGACGGTGAACCTAGTCTGCGCCTATGGGCGTTGTCAAGGAGCCGCCGGCCGCGCCGGAGCGGCGCAACCGTCCGTCTCGAAAGCTTTACTCGGCGCGCCCGCGGGCAGAGACTCGCCGCATGCCGGAAGGCAAGTTCGACCGTGAGTTCCTCCGCGGCGCGCTCGCGCTGACCGGCCGGTCCGACGTGGATCGGCTGCTGCTCGTCTCCGACCACCCCCTCTCGCCGAACGAGATCCGGGGCCGGCCGATCAAGCGGAAGCTCGTCTACGCCGTGACGAGCGAGGGGATCGCGAACCAGCTCAAGTCCAAGAAGTACCTGGCCGTTCTCATCCCTCCCTACGACTACACGCGGATCGAGAAGATCAAGGTGGCGGTCGTCGCCGCCCAGACCGCGGGGCTCGTGCGCGACGGCGACACCATCCTCGCCCTCACCGGCCCGGGGGAGGACCGGGTGATGGACACGCTCGTCAAGGTGGACATCGGCTCCGAGGACCCGGAGGAGAAGCTCCGCGTCGACGCCCTCGGCCTGCCGCCCGAGTTCTCGTCGCAGGTGGTCGAGGCGCTCATCCACACCGCCATGGAGATCGGCGCGGAGGGCTACGAGGGACATCCGGTCGGCACCATCGTCGTCATCGGCGACTCCACCGCCGTCATGGAGAAGAGCCGGCAGCTCATCCTGAACCCGTTCCAGGGGATCAGCGAGGCGGAGCGCAACACCCTCGATCCGCCCATCCGCGACGCGGTGAAGACGTTCGCGGCGCTCGACGGCGCCTTCATCATCCGCGAGGACGGCGTGGTCCTCGCGGCCGGCCGCTACCTCCTCACCATGTCGAGAGAGGTGAAGCTCCCCATGGGGCTCGGCGCCCGGCACAGCGCGGCGGCGTCGATCACCGCGGAGTCGAAGGCGATCGCGATCACCGTGTCCCAGACCACGGGGACGGTGCGGCTGTTCAAGGAGGGGGAGATCGTGCTCGAGCTGAAGCAGAAGCTGCGGAGGGTGTGACGGGCTCGACCGCGACCGCGACCCCGACCCCGACCCCGACCGACCTACAACCCATCGGAACGAGACGCGATCCGTCCCGCGGCTGCGGGATTTCGGCGCATCGCCGGCTCTGAGACCGTGGGGCCGTGGCCGATCCGGACCGACCCGCGCCCGCACCGCGCGTGAAGGAGCGCGTGGAGGCGCTCCTCGCGGAGCACCTCGATCCCCGCACCGCCGCGACCGTCGTCCGGATCGCCAGCCGGACGTGGCTGCGCGCGGAGCCGGAGGCGCTCGGGACGGAGCACCTCCTCGGGCTCACCCACGGGCTCGCGCCGCTGCTGGGGAAGCTCCTCGGCCCGGAGCTCGCCCGGTCGACGCTCGACCGCGTCCTGCGCGCGAGGGGGCCGTGACCCGCGCCGCGGCGCGGAGCCGTCCGCACGCGGGAGAGAGCGGGCACGCCGCGCAGAGGGCGCGGTCCCGGCGCGCCGGGCACGCGCCGCTCATCCCCAGGTGGCAGAGCGCGAAGTCGTAGCGGACGGGGTCCTCCGGGTCGAGCCGCCGGAGCGCCGCGGTGATCTCCTCGGCCGTCCTCCAGCTCGCGTCCCTGCGGCGCGTGAGCCCGAGGCAGCGCGAGACGCGATGCACGTGGGTGTCGAGCGGGACGACGAGCGCCGAGCGCGGCACGAGCCCGCTCCAGGCGCCCAGGTCCACGGCGTCCGGACCCCGCACCATCCAGCGCAGGAACAGGTTCCAGCGCTTCGACGCTCCCGGCCCGGCCGCGTCCGGGAGCAGGTGCCGCAGCCCGCGGGGGCCCCGGCCCCGGAGGAGCGGCCCCACCGGCGGCGCCTCGCGCAGCTCCCGCGCGAACCGCGCCAGCGCCGGGCGGAGCGCTCCGGGCCCGCCGCCCTCCTC
>DASSQM010000432.1:0-7181 GCA_035702465.1 Anaeromyxobacter sp.
GGTGTCGTCCCGGCGGGACGCTTCGGCCGGGCGCGCGCGCCGCTGCACTCGTCCCGAAATGGTCGGGCCGTGCGGGGCGTCAACGAACATACTCGCGGCTTCCTTCCCATCCCGCGGAGCGCCGGAGCGCTCACGAACCCAGGACCCCCGCATGATCCGCTCGGACATCCTCCAGAAGTTCCCGGACCTCTTCGGAAAGAAGCGCGTGAACGGGCGCGACGTCGACGTCGAGCAGACGATCGACACCCTCACGCGCGAGCTGCGCCCGGACATCGCGCGGGCGCTCGCCGCGCGGCAGGCGCTGCTCTCGTCGCCAGCCGGCGTGCGCGAGAAGTACGCGTGGCCGCGGTGGGACGAGCGGTTCGACGACCCGGTCTCGGGCAAGCCCTGGACCTTCCGCCAGATCGTCCAGGGCCTCGTCGACAACTTCCAGGGCAGGGAGTCCGAGTGGCGCTGGCGCCTCAACGACGAGGTGGCGATCCCGGAGCACGCCCACCCGTCGAGGGTTCCGGGCCTGGAGCTCACGGGCCCCTGGGCCCCGCTCGACATGGCGTTCAACGCGCTCAACAGCCCCGCCCCGCTGAACATGCCGGACTTCGAGGACGCCTCGCCGCCCCACTTCCGGCCCGACGGCACCCCCTCCACGGAGCCGGTCGGCATCTTCGCGGCGATGCAGAACGCGAAGGAGATCCACGAGGGGCGCTGGAACGACAAGGCCTACGAGGTCGTGAAGAAGGGGAAGAAGCGCGCCTACCGCATCACGGCGCCGCAGCCGAAGTGGCCGACGCGCCTCGCGCGCCCGCCGTCCATCCACATCACGTACGACCACGTGACGGTCGACGGGAAGCCCGCGCCGGGCCTCGTCGTCATCGCGACGCTCTGGGCGTTCAACAACTACGACGCGCTCGCCCGGTCCGGCAGCGGCGTCTACTTCTACATCCCCAAGCTCCAGACGCCGGCCGAGGCGGCCATCGTCGAGAAGCTGCTCTCGCGCCTCGAGGGGATGATCGACGTCCCCGCCGGCACCTTCAAGGCGAAGATGCTCTACGAGGAGGGGAACGCCGGGCGGCAGCTCCCCGCCATCGCCTGGGCGCTCCGGCGGAGGCTCCTCGGCACGAACGTCGGCCGGTGGGACTACCTCGGCAGCCTCATCGAGATGTGGAAGGACGATCCGAAGGGCACGTTCGCGGATCCGCAGACCGTCGGCATGGCCGTGCCGACCATGATCGCGTACCAGCGGTACAACGCGCTGCTCATGCTCATGGCCGGCATGAAGGGCGGGGAGCTGGAGACCGCGGCGCCCATCGGCGGCATGGCCGCGGTGATGATCTACCAGGCCGGCGATCCGTACGGCCGCTCGCGCTACAACCCCCTCGCGCTGCGCGCCATCGTGCTCGACAAGCTGCGCGAGCGGCTGCTCGGGCTCGTCTTCGTCCCCGACGCTCCGCTGGCGGCGGGCCATCAGCCCACGCTCGAGGAGATCCTCGCCGGGCGTGTGAAGGGGCGCCTCTACGACGCGTACCGCGAGAGCTGGGTGGCGAGCCCGGAGCCCGAGTACGTCGCCGCCGGGAACGGCCCCCTCCGCGCGCGCGTGGGCGACCTCCAGGCCATCCTCGACGCGCCGCGCGCGACGACGGACGTGAAGGGGAAGCCGGTGCCGACCGTGGCGAGCGGCCTCGTCGACGCGGAGCGGACCTTGCTCCAGTCGCGCGGCCTCCTCTCCGCGCAGGGCAAGATCACCCCGCAGGTCGTGACCAGGGAGTCGCTCGACGCGCCCGAGAAGTTCCTCACGAAGGAGCTCTGGGACGCGATCTACCTGCCGCCGAAGGGCGAGGTGACCATCGAGCACGTCCAGCACGCCTTCTACATGGCGGCGAACTACGGGTTCCAGATCCTGAACGGGAACTTCGCCGCGGCGATCGACGACTACGAGCTGAAGCTCCGCTTCATGAACGACCTCGCCACCTACCGCATCAACGTGTCGTGGCTCTGGGCGCTGGCGCGGCACCAGTCGGCCATCACGAAGGACGGCCATCTCCAGCGGCAGGTGCTCACCGAGGACGGCGTCGTCATCGGAGCGAACGCCGAGCCGGTCAAGGCCGGCGCGCGCTTCACGCCCGAGCTCTTCCAGAAGGTGTGGGACTATCACTACGAGTGGACGAACGCGTTCTTCGCGGAGCAGGACCGCCGGGGGGAGCCCGCGCGCTTCGACCGCTCGAAGGCCGGCGTGATCATGGAGCTCCTGAAGCGGCAGCTCCTGTCGCCGCGCTACGTCCAGCACAGCGCCCGCGTGCTCTTCGTCATCGGCGCGGCGAAGCCGCAGGACCAGGCGAAGCTCTTCGACGCGATGTTCGACCTCGAGCGGGACGAGATCGTGAAGCGCGTGAAGGCCGGCTCGCTCCCGGAGAGCGCGCTCCAGGCGCACGACTACGTGAACGACGTGTTCTAGCCGGAATTCGACATCCGGCCGAGGCACTTTTCGCGAAGCGAAATGTGCCCGGCCGCTCCTAACCGGCTACGCATACCGGCTCTAGAACCGCCCGCGCTTCAGGATGTCCCGCTTCGAGGCGGTGCCGACGATCCGCCGCCGCTCGTCGACGACGGGGAGCTCCTCGCTCACCGCGTCGGCGAGCCGCGACGCCGCCTCGGAGAGCCTCATGCCCGCGGTGAGCGGCTGGACGGCCTTGTCCATCACGTCGCCCGCGGTCATCGGGAGGAGGCTCCCGCCGCCGATGTGCTCCTTCACGCCCTCGAGCGTGAGGACGCCGAGGTACACGCCGCCCTCGCCGGCGACGTAGAGGTCGCTCCCGGGCGGGAGCGTCAGGAGCCGGGGCAGCACGGACCGGAGCGGCGCGTCGGGCGTCACCATCTCGAACTCGGGCCGCACGATCTCCTCGATCGGCGTGGCGCGCAGCCAGTCCGGGCGCGGCAGCTCCGGGAGCTTCACACCGCGGCGGCGGAGCGGCGCCGTGTAGAGCGACTCGGGATCGAGGGCCCGGCTCGTCGCGGCCGCGACGAACGCGGAGAGCATGAGCGGCACGATGACGCCGTAGTCGCCCGTGAGCTCGAAGATGATGAGCACCGCGGAGACGGACGCGTGCGTGGTGCCGGCGAGGACCCCCGCCATGCCCACGAGCGCGAAGGCGCTCGCCGGCGCGCCGAGGCCCGGATACACCCGGTGCGCGATCTCGCCGAGCGCCCCGCCCAGGAGCGCTCCGTACATGAGCGAGGGCGTGAAGAGCCCGCCGGGCACGCCCGCGCCGGCGCAGAGCGCGGTCGCGGCGAGCTTCAGGAAGGGCAGGACGAGCAGGACCACGAACGCGGTCCGGCCGAGGAGCGTCGCCTCCACCGTGTCGTAGCCGTTGCCGAGCACGTCTGGAAACCGCACGGCGGCGGCGCCGACGATGCCCATCGCGGCGGGCGGGAGCAGGACGGCGAGCCAGCGCGGGAGCCGGTAGAGCTGCACCTCCGTCCAGCCCAGGACCTTGATGTACGCCGCCGCCGCGACGCCGAGCAGCGGCGCCATGACGAGGCACAGGAGCAGCTCGGTCGGCTTGAGGAGCGCGTAGCCGGGCACGGCGTACGTCGGGCTCGCGCCCAGGAAGAGCCGCGCGATCATGGTGGCCGTCACGCAGCTCACCACGATGGGACCGAGCAGCTCGAGCGCGAACGAGCCGAGCAGCACCTCGAGGCCGAAGAGCGCGCCGCCGATGGGGACGTTGTACGCGGCCGCGATGCCGGAGGCCGCGCCGCAGGCGACGAGCAGGCGGGTGCGGCCGCCCGAGAGCCGGAAGCGCTGCGCGAGCCAGGAGCCCGAGGCGGCGCCCGTCTGGAGGAGCGCGCCCTCGCGCCCCAGCGAGGCGCCCATGCCGACCGCCACGATCGAGACGACGCCGCGCAGGAGCGAGCGCTGCAGCGGCAGCCGCCCGCGCTGGACCCAGATCGCCTCGATGATGCCGGAGGTCCCGTGCCCGCCGAGGCGGCCGCGCGCGAGCAGCATCATCGCCGTGACGAGGCCGCCCGCGACCGCCGGCACGGCGATGCGCCGCGCCGGCGACGCCGCCGCGAACGCCGCGGCGAACGTCGCGGCGTCCCCCCACGCGAGCCGCTTCACGAGGTTGAGGAGCGCGAGGAGGCCGACGGCGCCGAGGCCGGACACGACGCCCGTCGCCACCACGAGGACCCAGAACCGCTGCGACGCGCCGGGGAGCTGGCGCAGGAACTCGAGCAGCGACCGGTAGTAAATGGGCCGCTCGGGCGCGCCCGCCGGCCCCGCCTCGGCCCCAGGGAGCGCGGCGCCCTCGTGGCGATCCTGGACCTCCTCGGCCGGCATTCCCCTGTTCCTGGCACGGGCGGCCGCCTCGTGTCCAGGCGAGGCTGGCGCCACGATCAGGACAGCAGGTATCGCACGAGGAAGTCCGGCCTGGCCTGGTCGTCCGCGAGGTCGCCGCCGTGCACGTCGACGAGGACCCTCCGCCAGAACGCGAGCTCCGCGACGGTGCGCTCGAGGCACGGATCGAGCTCGGGGGGCGCGGCGCCCTCGTCGACGAGCTCGCGCGCCGTCGCGAGCAACGCCTCGCGCGCGTCCTCCGCGTCGGCGTTGAACGCGATCGCGTCCCGCCGCGCGAGCGGCGACGCCGCGTCGAGCGGCACCAGCGGCTTCAGCTCCTGTTCCCACCTCCGGAGATCGTCCCGGGTCACGGCATCTTCCTCCCGAGCACGCCATCATCCCGCGCGCGGCGCGGGCCGGAGCGGTCGCACCTGGGTGCGGCAGACGATCGCGCGCGGACGGGTCAGGTCGGGCTCGGGAGGCGCGAACCTCCCGCGCGGCGCGCGGCTCCATCCTCCTGGAGGCCGACGCGTGCAGCCCGAAGACACACCGAGGCGCGATCGCGCCTGGCGCCGCCTCGCGCGGTCCCCCGCCCGCGCCGCGATCGCCGGGATCCTCGGCGCGTCCGCCGCGGCCGCCTACGCGCACTTCGTCGGCTGCCGCACGGGGACCTGTCCCCTCACGTCGAACGTCTGGATCGCGTCGCTCTACGGCGCCGCCGTCGGCGCGGTCATCGGCTGGCCCGAGCGCCGGCGCCGCGCGCCCGAGGCCGCGCGCGCCGACGACGGGGTGCCCGCGGACCTCGAGTAGCGTAGGGTGGGCCATGCGCCCGACCCTCCGCCTCCACGGCGCCGCGAGCACCGTCGATGCGCTCGTGGCGCCGCACGCCGCCGCGGTGGAGGAGGCCACCGGGGTCCGGCTCTCCGTCGAGCGGAGCAACGCGGGAAAGGGCCTCCGCGACCTCGTGGAGGGCCGCTGCGATCTCGCGCTCGCCTCGGCCTCGCTCGACGCGACGATCGCCGCGGCCCGCTCGGCGGGGCTATCGACGGTGCCGCGGGACCTGCGCCTGCACGTCGCCGCAACGTCCGAGGTGGTGTTCGTCGTCCACCCGTCGAACCCGGTGCGCCGGCTCTCCCGCGAGCAGCTCCGCGATCTGCACTGCGGAAGGATCGCGAGCTGGGAGGACGTCGGCGGGCCCGACCTGCCCGTCGCCGTCGTGACCGACGCGGCGGCGAGCGCGACGCGGGCGCTCGTGCGCCAGGTGGTGCTCGGCGGCGCGGAGTACGCGCCCTCGGCGCGCGCGGTCGCTGCGGTCGCCGAGCTGAACGACGAGGTGGCGCGGATCCCGGGCGCCATCGGCGCCCTCGGCCGCGAGCTCGCCGACCCGTCCCGCGTCGCCGTCGTCGAGACCGCGAAGGTCGAGCGTCCGCTCGCGTTCGTGAGCGCGGGGGCGCCCAGCCCGGACGCCGCGTACGTCATCGAGGCCTTCCGGCGCGAGGCCGCCCGGCGCTGAAGCGTGCGCCGGCGCCCGCCGAGACGGTCGAGCCGAGAGGCGCGCGGCGCCGTCCGGGGGGGCCCGTTCTGCCGCATTGTGACGGCGCGCTTGACGAATGTATGCTTACGCCCTCTCAGGAAGGGCGTCCGCTCGATCCCCGTTGGGTCGGAGAGGCCCCTGCACTACCGGCAAACCGCCGGGGGCGTGATTACCCTGCGTGCTGGGCGGGGACAGGAAGGACACCCGACATGCCTCAGATCGACATCGACATTCTCGCGCCGTTCGCGGCGAAGTTCATGGAAGGGACGAACCTCACTCCGGCGGAGCGCGCCGAGGTGATCCGCATGGCCCAGGGGTTCGCGTGCAAGGACTCCGCGGCCGCGGCGAACGTTTCGCCCGAGACCATCCGGGCCCGCAGGAAGAGGATCTACCGGAAGATCGACATCGGCGGCTCCGGCGAGCTCATCTCGCGCCTGCTCGCGCTGTCGCTGAAGATGCTCGCCGAGGGGACGCGCCTCGAGGCGCGCCCGTCGTCGGCGCAGCCGCAGGCCGGCGCGCCCGAGCCGCCGTTGGCCGTCGCGCGATAGCGCGCCGCCTGCCGCGATCCGGAGCGCGGAGCGTCCGCGGGTGCTCCTGCGTGTCGCGGCGCTCGTTCACGAGGTGGACGAGCGCTGCGCGTGCCGGAGCTGGTCCTCGAGCCTGCGCTCCGTCGTGACGTCCAGCCCCGAGGCGAGCAGCCTCGGCGGGCCGCCCTCGCGCGGCGCGATCGACGTCACGTACCAGGACAGCGTGCGCCGCTCGCCGGACGGCCGCACCACCGCGTACTCGAGCGCGTGCACCCGGTCCGTTCGGAGCGCCGCCGCGAGCTCCCTCGCCACGCGCTCGCGCGCCGCCTCGTCGACGAACCCCGCCACCCAGTCCTTCCCGACGACGTCGTCGGGGTCGCGCGCGAGGACCTCGGCCCCCTTGCGGTTCACGAGCGCGACGCGCCCGCGCTCGTCGACCACCACGACGGCGACCGCGGCCACGTCGAGGTACCGCCGCGCGTTGTCGCGCTGCCGGCGCAGCTCCCGCTCCCGGTTCCGGATGGCGCGGAGCGGCACCGTGCGCAGCACCTGGAACGCGAGGAACGCGACCGGCACGAGGAGCAGGGTGAAGAACACGGCGCGGAGGACGACCTGCCGGAGCGAGCGAGCGACCTCGATGGTGCCCGTGCGTTCGCCGGCGTCGAGAAGCGGGAGCGAGGACGAGACGCGCGGCCACGGCAGCGGGTCCGCGCTCTCCGCCACCACCCGCCCGGTGAGATCGAGGATGCGCCGGCTCTCCGCGATGCCCCGCCGCGGACGGCGCCCCAGG
>DASSQM010000433.1:0-6178 GCA_035702465.1 Anaeromyxobacter sp.
GTCTCGTTGAAGTCCTTGATGGGGAAGACGGACTTGAAGACGCCCTGCAGGCCGGTGTCCTCCCGCTTCTCCGGCGGGACGTCGGCTTGGAGGAACTTGTCGTAGCTGTGCTTCTGGATGGCGATGAGGTTTGGGATCTCGGCGATCTTGTTGATTTTGCCGAAGTTTCGCCGAACGCGGAAATTGTTCTGGATCGTGGTCGCCATTCGAGTACGGTCCTCTGCCCTTCGAAGATCCCGGTACAAAAGGGTCTAGCCAGCCTCTCGGCTGGCTACTTCGCCCGTCCGGCCGCTCGGCCGGTCATGCGCGGATCAGTGAATGGGATGCGGTCTTGTAACGGCTTCACCCTCGCGCGTCAAAGAATCCAACGTGGTACACGGCGGAGCGGCCGGCAATTCCGGCCGCCCCGCCGCGCCGCGAACGGCTTTACTTGACGTCGACCTTCGCGCCGGCGGCCTCGAGCTTCTTCTTGAGCTCGGCGGCCTCGGCCTTCGGAACGCCCGCCTTGACCTCCTTGGGGGCTCCCTCGACGAGGTCCTTCGCCTCCTTGAGGCCGAGGCCCGTGATCGCGCGGACCTCCTTGATCACGTTGATCTTGTTCGCGCCGGCCTCGGTGAGGACGACGCTGAACTCGGTCTTCTCCTCGGCAGGAGCCGCGGCCGCGGCGCCACCGGCGGCGCCGGCGACCATCACCGGCGCTGCGGCGGCGGAGACGCCCCACTTCGACTCGAGCTGCTTCACGAGCTCCGCGGCCTCCATGACGGTGAGGCTCGAGAGCTGATCGACGATTGCGTTGAGATCGGCCATGTCTTCTTCTTCCTTCTCTATCTTCCGGGCGCGCTCGGCGCCCATCAGCGTTGGGGCCCGCGCGGTCTCCCGCGGGGCGGTTCACGTACCGTTCAGGCCTTCTTCTCGAGCTGCTCGCGGCGTGCGCCGAGCACCCGGGCGAGCTGCTGGCCGGGGGTGCCGAGCATGCGCGCGAGCTTCGTCGCGGGCTGGGCGATCATCGCCGCGATCTGTCCGCGGAGCTCCTGCAGCCCGGGCATCTTCGCCAGGGCCTGGATCCCCTTCGCGTCGGTGACCTTCCCTTCCACCACCGCCGTGCGGATGGCGAAGCGGTCGGCGCGGTCCTTCATGAAGTCCACGACGAGCTTCGCCGGCACCACCACGTCGTCGTAGCTCATCACGATCGCCGTGGGGCCCACGAACTTCTCGGCCAGCGGCTCCAGCGACGTGCCCTTGGCGGCGCGCGCTGCGAGGGTGTTCTTCACGACGCGATAGTCGACCTTCTGATCGCGGAGCTTCTTGCGGAACTCCGTGACCGTCGCGACGTTCAGCCTCTTCGGCTCCGCGACGATGGCCGCCTTCGCCTTCGCCATCTTCTCGTGGAGCTCGCCGATGACCTGCTCTTTCTCGGTCCGGTTCAAGTCGAACTCACCACCTTTCCTGCCGGCGGCCGCTCTGGGCCGCTCGGAGACGTTCGGGCCACGAACCGGACTTCCGGTACGGAACCCCCTGGCCAAGCAGGGGACGCTGCGGTGCGACGTGCAGGTTCCCGTCTCGGCGGGTCGGAGCGACTGCCTCCGCTTGGCCACCGCACCCCTACGACGTCTCGCACTCGGGGGGCGGCGGGCCCGCTGTCTTGGACCAGAAACCCCGGCGGCGTCATGCCGCCGGGAAACCTCCGTTCCTCATCTCTACTGCCAGTCTCTACGCGTGGTGCGCCGCGAGCTCGGCGAGGTCGACCTTGATCCCCGGTCCCATGGTCGTGCTCACGGTGATGTTCTTCACGTAGACGCCCTTCGCCGTCTGCGGCTTCGCCTTGTAGATGATCTCCATGATGGCGTTGAAGTTCGCCTTGAGCTTGTCGGGCTCGAACGACGCCTTCCCGAACGGCACGTGGATGATGCCCGCCTTCTCGACGCGGAATTCGACCTTGCCGGCCTTCTGCTCCTTCACCGCGCGCGAGATGTCCGCCGACACCGTGCCGACCTTGGGGTTCGGCATGAGGCCGCGGGGGCCGAGCACCTTCCCGAGGCGGCCGACGACGCCCATCATGTCGGGCGTCGCGAGCACCTTGTCGAACTCCATGAAGCCGCCCTGGATCTTCTCGGCGAGATCCTCGGCGCCGACGATGTCCGCGCCCGCCTCCTGCGCCTCGCGCGCCTTGTCGCCCTTCGCGAAGACCGCGATCTTCACGGCCTTGCCCATGCCGTGCGGCAGGACCACCGCGCCGCGGACCACCTGATCGGCGTGCTTCGGGTCGACGCCGAGGTTGATGGCAGCGTCCACCGTCTCGTCGAACTTCTTCGTGGCGGTCTGCTTCACGAGGCTCATCGCCTCGTCGACCTTGTACCGCTTCAGGCGGTCGACCTTCGCGAGCGCCGCCTTGTACTTCTTCGCCGTGTGCGCCATGTGCGTAGTCTCCTCTCTCGGCGGGCCGCTAGACGATCTCGATGCCCATGGACCTGGCGGTGCCCTCGATGGTCCGCATCGCGGCCTCGAGGCTGCCCGCCGTCATGTCCTGCATCTTCGTCTTCGCGATCTGCTCCAGCTGCTTGCGCGTCACCTTCCCGACCTTCTCCTTGCCGGGGCTGTGCGCGCCGGAGCCCTTCTTCTTCTCCGTGTGGAGGCCGGCCGCCTTCTTGAGGAGGATCGCCGCGGGCGGGGTCTTGAGCTGGAAGCTGAACGACCGGTCCTGGTAGACGGTGATGATGACCGGGATGATCAGGGCTTCCTTCGCCTGCGCCTGCGTCTGCGCGTTGAACTGCTTGCAGAACTCCATGATGTTCACGCCGTGCTGGCCGAGCGCCGGGCCCACGGGAGGGGCCGGGTTCGCCTTGCCGGCGGGAAGCTGGAGCTTGATCTGACCTGTGACCTTCTTCGCCATTGGCTTCCTTCCGGGCCGTGCTGCGTCGCCCTGCGTGGTCTCGCGGGCTCCTCGCCCTTCCACGCTCCGTTGACTGCCGACTGCCGACTACCGACTACGTCTTCTCGACCTGCATGAAGTCCAGCTCGACGGGGGTGGCGCGCCCGAAGATCGACACGAGGACGCGGACCTTTCCCTTGTCCGGCTTGACCTCCTCGACGGTGCCGTTGAAGTTCGAGAACGGCCCGTCGATGACGCGGACCTGATCGCCCTCCTCGAACTGCACCTTCGGCTTCGGCTTCAGCGACCCCTCGGAGATCTGGGTGGTGAGGCGGTTCACCTCCGCGTCGCTCACCGCCGGAACTTCGTTGGGCGTCTTCGCATTCCCCACGAAGCCGGTGACCTTCGGCGTCCCCTTCACGAGGTGCCAGGTCTCGAGGTTCATCTCCATGTTCACGAGGATGTAGCCGGGGAAGAACTTCCGCTTCGACGTCTTCTTCTCCCCCTTCACCATCTCCTGGACCACTTCCATGGGGATGAGCACCTCCCCGAAGCGCTCCTCGAGCGAGTGCTGGCGAATGCGCTCCTCGAGCGACTTCTTCACCTTGTTCTCGAAGCCGGAGTAGGTGTGAACGACGTACCACTTCTTCGCCATCGGGGTCTCCAGTCCGCCCGCGCCCTAGTAGAGCTTCGAGCTGAGCCAGCTCCACACGAAGTCGAACAGGCCCAGGATCACCGCTGAGATCGCCGACGCGAGGATGACGGCGTAGGTCGCCGCGCGCGTCTCGCGGAGCGACGGCCAGGTGACGCGGCGGAGCTCGAGCGCCACCTCGAGCGACACCGTCTGCGTGCGCGGGATGCGCCAGACCACGACCGCGACCACGGCGGCCAGCACGAACCCGAGCACCGTCGAGAGCGACCAGTCGCCGAAGACGGCGAAGTCGTTCACCCGCACGTACCCGAACGCGAGGGCGAGGAGCCTCTCGAAGAAGCCGCCGAGGATGAGCGCCGCGAGCACGTAGGCGATCGCGACGATGCGCTTCGGCTGCTCTACCCCGCCGACGTTCTCCATGGGCTCCTCTTCGCTTCGTTATGCGGTTCGCAAAAGTGGCAGGCCAGGAGGGATTCGAACCCCCAACACGCGGTTTTGGAGACCGCTGCTCTAGCCGTTGGAGCTACTGGCCTATCCCGCCGACGCCGGACCTTACTTCGTCTCCTTGTGCTCCACGTGCTTGCGGCAGCGCGGGCAGTACTTGGAGAGCGAGAGCTTGTCCTGCGTCTTCTTCTTGTTCTTCGTCGTCGTGTAGTTCCGCTCCTTGCAGTCCTTGCACTCGAGCGTCACGATGCTGCGATTTCCGGCCATGGGGTTCCTTCCTCACTCGATCACATCGGCGACGACGCCGGCGCCGACCGTGCGCCCGCCCTCGCGGATCGCGAACCGGAGCTCCTTCTCCATCGCGATGGGGGTGATGAGCGTCACCGTCATCGTGATGTTGTCGCCCGGCATGATCATCTCCACGCCCTGCGGCAGCTCCACCGCCCCCGTGACGTCCGTGGTGCGGAAGTAGAACTGCGGCCGGTAGCCGTTGAAGAAGGGCGTGTGCCTCCCGCCCTCCTCCTTCGTCAGGACGTACACCTCGGCCTTGAACTTCGTGTGCGGCGTGATGCTGCCCGGCTTGGCGAGCACCTGGCCGCGCTCCACCTCCTCGCGCTTGAGGCCGCGCAGGAGGCACCCGACGTTGTCGCCCGCCTGCCCCTCGTCGAGGAGCTTGCGGAACATCTCCACGCCGGTCACCACCGTCTTCAGCGTGGGGCGCAGGCCGACGATCTCGATCTCCTCGCCGACCTTGACGATGCCGCGCTCGATGCGGCCCGTCGCGACCGTGCCGCGCCCCGAGATGGAGAAGACGTCCTCGACCGGCATGAGGAACGGCTTGTCTGTCTGCCGCTTCGGCGTCGGGATGTAGCTGTCGACCGCGTCGAGGAGCCGCTGGATGGACGGCTCGCCGAGATCGCCCTTGTCGCCCTCGAGCGCCTTCAGCGCCGAGCCCTTCACGATGGGGATCTCGTTCCCCGGGAACTCGTACTCGCTGAGGAGCTCGCGGACCTCGAGCTCGACGAGGTCGAGCAGCTCCTTGTCGTCCACCATGTCGACCTTGTTGAGGTAGACGACGATGTACGGCACGCCGACCTGGCGGGCGAGGAGGATGTGCTCGCGCGTCTGCGGCATCGGGCCGTCGGCCGCCGAGACCACCAGGATCGCGCCGTCCATCTGGGCGGCGCCGGTGATCATGTTCTTCACGTAGTCGGCGTGGCCGGGGCAGTCGACGTGCGCGTAGTGCCGCTTCTCGGTCTGGTACTCGACGTGCGCCGTGGCGATGGTGATGCCGCGCTCCCGCTCCTCGGGCGCCTTGTCGATCTGGTCGTAGGCCATGAACTGCGCGAGGCCCTTCGACGCGCAGTACTTGGTGATGGCGGCTGTGAGCGTGGTCTTCCCATGATCGACGTGACCGATGGTCCCGACGTTCACGTGCGGCTTGTTTCGCTCGAACCTCTCCTTCGCCATGGCCGACCGTCCCTGCGTGCGGGCCTCCGTGCCCGCGGTGCGACGAGATTGGAGCCCTCGTCCAGGATTGAACTGGAGACCTCGTCCTTACCAAGGACGCGCTCTACCGACTGAGCTACGAGGGCGACAGCGTCTTTCCTTTCGAACCGGGTGGAGCGGGAAACGGGATTCGAACCCGCGACATTCAGCTTGGAAGGCTGACGCTCTACCAGCTGAGCTATTCCCGCAACTTTCTCCGTGATCCGCCTCGCCTGCTGCTTCACTGATTGTGGAGGGGGGTGGATTCGAACCACCGTAGGTCGTGGACCGACAGATTTACAGTCTGTTCCCTTTGGCCGCTCGGGAACCCCTCCGATCTCCTCTCGACGCCCAGTGAATCCCACGTCTGAGCTGGCGGTGGGACTCGAACCCGCGACCTGCTGCTTACAAGGCAGCTGCTCTACCAGCTGAGCTACGCCAGCAAAACGGTTTCCGAACGAGCGACCACCGTGGCGCGCGCTTCGAGTGGCGCCGCCACCTTCCCGTCCTGCGTGGAGTCGCGTCTTTTATGGGATGAGGCGCCCCTTGTCAAGGACGGCAAAGCGCCGTCCGTACCAGGGGCTAGCCGCGTCTCTGGCGGGCGACCTCGTACAGGGCGACCGCCGCCGAGGCCGAGACCGAGAGGCTGTCGATCTCCCCCAACATGGGGATATGGACCTCCAGGTCGCAGGTCCTCCGGACGAGCGGGCGGATGCCCTCCCCCT
>DASSQM010000434.1:0-4168 GCA_035702465.1 Anaeromyxobacter sp.
GTGCTCATCCGCAAGGTCCCGCTCGACGACGTGACGCTCCAGACGGCGATGCCGGGCCTCGCGCTCGTGCCGGCGAACCTCGCCATGAGCACGATCGACCTCGCGCTCATGCCGCTCGCCGGCCGCGAGTTCCGCCTGCGCAACGCGCTCTCCGCCTCGTGCACGAAGTACGACTTCGTCGTGATGGACGCGCCGCCGAGCTTCGGGCTCCTCAACCTGAACGCGCTCATGGCCGCGGAAGACCTCGTCATCCCGGTCCTCGCGGACTTCCTCTCCTACGACGGGCTCCGGCTCCTGTTCGAGACGATCCAGGGGCTCGAGCAGGACCTCTCGCACCAGCTCGAGAACATCTTCATCGTGGTGAACGCGTTCAACCAGACGTTCAAGATCGCCCGCGAGGCGCTCGACGCCCTCCGCACGCACTACGCGGATTACCTGCTCGACACGGTGGTGCGCCAGTGCACGAAGTTCGCCCAGGCGTCGAGCGAGGGCTGCCCGATCTTCGGCTACGACGCGGACTCGAAGGGCGCGAACGACATCGAGGCGATGCAGCAGGAGATCCTGGGCCGCATCCGCGCCGCGGCGGGCTCGCCCGGCGCCGCGGCCGGCGCGGCGGGAGCGTGAGCATGCGAAAGGCCTTCGACGCGAACGTCCCGAAGCTCCGGCCGAGGCTCAAGAACGGCGCGGGGGGCGCCGATGGGGCGGGGAGCGACACGCTGCCGCTGCCGGAGCCGGCCGGGGCAGCGGACACGGCTTCGGTTCACGCCGAGCCGCCGTCGGTTGGCGCGACCGCGACCGCGACCGTGACCCCGACCCCGACCGCGATCGCGACCGCGACCTCGACCCCGACCGCGACCGCGACCTCGACCCCTACGGATCCGGTCGACGGCTCGGCCGTTCACCCCGAGCGCAGCGCCTCGGCGGAAGCCGACGCGCGGAGTCGGAGGGCCCCGACCCGCTCCGACCGCATCCGCGCCGCCCTCTCCGAGCAGCCGCCCGCGGCCGCCGAGCCGGCGACGGCCTCGTCCGACGTCCTCGACCGCAAGGAGCGGCTCGAGAAGATCAAGCGCAAGGTCGCCGAGGCCGCCCGCCCGACGGTGCGACCCGGACCCACGCCGACCGATCCCGCCCGCGCCGCCGAGAGCGTGCTCGGGCTCGTGCACGACCTCGAGGCCGAGCTCGTGAACGCGCGCGAGCGCGAGGACGCGCTCCGCCTGGATCTCGACGAGGCGCGCAAGGAGCTGGGCCGCACCTCCGCGGACGGCCGCGCCGCCGCGGAGCGGCTCGCGGGCGCCGAGAAGGACCTCGAGGAGAGGCGGGGGGTGCTCGCCGAGATGCTCGAGGAGATGCAGGCCCTCGAGGACGAGCGCGACGAGTCGGTCCGGCGGGCCCAGGCGCTCGCCGCGCTCGACGAGGAGCGCGCGCGGCTGCTCGAGGAGGTGACGCGCAGGGCGGAGGAGGAGGCCAAGCTCCGCGCCGAGCGCGAGGCGGAGGTGGAGCGCCTCTCCGAGGAGCTCCGCGCCACGGCGCAGGACGGCGCGCGCCTCCGCGCGGCCGTGGGGGAGCTCGCCCGCGAGCGCGATCAGCTCGCGGCGGAGGTCGAGCGCGCCCGGAAGGAGCGCGACGACCTCGCCGCCGCCAAGCGCGCCCTCGAGCAGGTCCACGCCGCGCTCGCGCAGGCGCGGGCGCGCATCGGCTGAGATGTCGGAAGTGTCCCCTCGCCCCCGCGTGAACGGGGGGTGGGGCGCGGCGCCCCGAGACGGCTCTGGTCCAATTGCGTCGCGGGCGCGAACGAGCGCCGGTACCATCGTCGGATGGCCGGACCCACGATGCAGTTCTGGCAGAGCCGCTTCGTCTCCGGGGAGACCCCGTGGGACCGCGGGGCCGTGAACCCGCACTTGCACGCCTGGCTCGCGGCCGGCGACGTCCCGAAAGGCCGCGTCTGCGTCCCCGGATGCGGGTCGGGATGGGAAGTCGCCGAGCTCGCGCGCCACGGCTTCGAGGTGACGGCGCTCGATTACGCGCCCGCGGCGGTCGAGCGAACCCGGGCGCTCCTCGCGCGGGAGGGCCTCGACGCGCGCGTCGACATGGCGGACGTGCTCGCCTGGACGCCGGAGGCGCCGTTCGACGCGATCTACGAGCAGACGTGCCTGTGCGCTCTTCACCCGGATTCCTGGGGAGAGTACGCGAGCCGGCTCCACCGCTGGCTCGGGGCGGACGGGGTCCTCCTCTGCCTGTTCATGCAGGCGCCGAGGCCGAGCGCGGCGGAGGGCTGGATCGAAGGGCCGCCCTACCACTGCGACATCGCCGGCATGAGGGCGCTGTTCCCCGGGACGCGCTGGCGCTGGCCGAAGCCGCCGTACCCGATCGTCCTCCACGAGATGGGCGCCACCGAGCTCGCCGTGCGCCTCGTCCGGATCTGACATGGAAGGGCCCCTCATGACGTCGCTTCCCGCCCCCCGCGAGATCGCCCCCGGCATCACCCTCGTCGACACCGGGTACCAGCGCCCGGGCGTCGCGGCCGCGTACGTCGTGCGCGGCAGCCGCTCCGCCGCCATCGTCGAGACGGCCACGAGCCTCTGCGCGCCGAGGATCCTGGACGCGCTCGCGACGGCGGGCGTCGGCCCCGACGACGTCTCGCACGTCGTCGTGACCCACGTGCACCTCGACCACGCCGGCGGCGCGGGCTGGCTCGCCCGCGCGCTCCCTCGCGCGAAGGTCGTCGTCCACCCGCGCGGCGCGCGCCACCTCGTCGATCCGGCGAAGCTCGTGGCGGGCACCGCGGAGGTCTACGGCGCGGAGGCGTTCCGCCGCCTGTACGGGGAGGTCGTGCCGGTGCCCGCCGAGCGGGTGGTCGAGGCGCCCGACGGCTTCACGATCGACCTCGGCGACCGGCCGCTGCGCGCGCTCGACGCCCCCGGTCACGCCCGCCACCACTTCGTCCTGCACGACCCCGCGTCGCGCGGCTTCTTCACGGGCGACTCGTTCGGCCTCTCCTACCGCGTCACCGACTCCGCCGGCGGCGCGTTCATCTTTCCCACGACGACGCCCGTGCAGCTCGACCCGCCGGCGCTGCACGCGACCGTGGACCGGATGCTCGCGGAGCGGCCGGAGCGCATGTACCTCACGCACTTCGGCATGGTCGCGGGGGACGTGCCTGCGCTCGCGGCCGCGCTCCACCGCTGCATCGACGGCCACGTGCGGCGAGCCCGCGCCGCGCCCGCGGGCCCGGGTCGGCACGCCGCGCTCGTCGCCGCGCTCGAGGAGGAGCTCTGGGAGGAGCGCGAGCGGCAGCGCTCGGCCGCCCCGCGCGACGTGATGCGCGACTTCTTCCGCGAGGACCTCGAGCTCAACGCGCAGGGGCTCGAGGTGTGGCTCGACTCCCAGGCGCGCGCCTGAGCCGGAGCGCCGCGCGCCCGGGACCGTCGAGAGGCGCTACTTCGACGCCGCCCGGTCGATCGGCGTGACCTTCCCTTCACGCGCATCGCGCTGCCGCGCGAGCGCGTCGAACGCGGCGTGCTTGTAGACCTCGCCGAGCGTCGGGTAGTTGAACACCGCCTCGGCGAAGTAGCCGAGGTCACCCCCGTGGCTCATCACCGCCTGGCCGAGGTGGACGAGCTCGGAGGCGTGCGGGCCGATGCAGTGCACGCCCAGGATCTTCCCGTCGTGCGCGTCGGCGAGGAGCTTCAGGAAGCCGACCGCCTCGCCGATGAGGTTCGCGCGCGCGTTCCCGACGAGGCTCGCCTTGCCGACGACGTACGGATGCCCCTTCGCGCGGAGCGACTCCTCGGTCTCTCCCACGGCGGAGACCTCGGGGATGGTGTAGATGCCGACCGGCAGGAGGTCCGTGAGCTTGCGGCGCGTGCTGCCGAACGCGTGGCTCATCGCGACGCGCCCCTGCTCCATCGACACCGACGCGAGCATGGGGAAGCCGACGAGGTCGCCCGCCGCGTAGATGTGCGGCACCGCCGTCTGGTAGTGCGCGTTCACCTCGAGGAGCCCGCGGTCCGTGGCGGTGAGCCCGGCGGCCTCGAGCTTCAGCGACTCGACGTTGCCCACCCGCCCCGCGGCGACCAGCACCTTCTCCGCGACGAGCCGCGAGCCGTCCGCGAGCGTGACGAGCACGTCCCTCTCGCCCGGCTCGAGCTTCTGCGCGCGGACGCGCTGG
>DASSQM010000435.1:0-8499 GCA_035702465.1 Anaeromyxobacter sp.
GATCGATGATCCCGACGCTCCAGATCGGCGACTACGTCATCGTGGAGAAGTGGGCGTACGGCGCGCGGCTGCCGTTCACGGCGTCGGCGCAGGCCACGTGGTCGAAGCCGAAGCGCGGCGACATCGTCGTGCTCCTGGCGCCTCCGGGGAACCCGCGCGACGACGATCTCATCAAGAGGGTGGTCGCCGTCGAGGGCGATTCGGTGGAGATCCGCGACGGACACCTCGTGGTGAACGAGAAGCCGGTGCCGCGCGAGCGGGTGGCTGGCCCGTGCGAATACCAGAACCGGGTCCCGGAGGGCGGCGACTGGCGCGACGAGCCCTGCACCGACTTCGTCGAGCAGCTCGACGCGCACCGCTACCACACGTTCTGCACGCCGTACCTCCCCTGCGGCGACGTCGACCGTCGCCTCGTCCCGGCCGGCACCGTCTGGCTCGCCGGCGACCACCGCGATCACTCGGCGGACAGCCGCGTGTTCGGGCCCGTGCCCGTCGGCCGGATCAAGGGGCGCGCCTGGATGGCGCTCGTCTCGTGGGGCCCGCGCGGCCCGCGCTGGGACCGGCTGTTCCACTTCGTGAATCACTGAGTACTCTCGCGCGTGGCATGCGCCGCCGCGGACGCCGCATCCTGCTCGCCATCGCGTTCGCCGTCGCGCTCGCCGCCGGCGCCGGCTGGTGGGAATTCGTCCTCTCCCGCGGGCGGACGCCGCCCATCGTCGACGCCGACGGGGCGGTCGTCTCCGGCAGCGTCGCTTCGCTCGAGGAGCTCCGCATCGGCGGCGTGCCGCAGTGGGTGCTCGTGCGCGGCCGCGACCGCACCAGGCCGATCGTCCTCTTCGTCCACGGCGGCCCCGGGATGCCGGCGATGTTCCTGGCGCACGCGTGGCAGCGCGCGCTCGAGGAGGACTTCGTCGTCGTCCACTGGGACCGCCGCGGGACGGGGAAGTCGTGGCGGGCGGAGCCGCCCCCGGGCTCGCTCGGGGTCCGGCGCACGCTCGACGACCTCCTCGAGCTCACCGACCTCCTCCGGTCCCGCTTCGGCCAGGACCGCATCTACCTGCTCGGCCACTCGTGGGGGTCTTACCTCGGGCTCCTCGCCGTGCGGGAGCGCCCGGAGCGCTACCTCGCGTTCATCGGCACGGGGCAGATGGCCGGCTCCCGCGCCGACGTCGCCGCCGCGCGCCGTGCGCTCCTCGCCCGGAGGGCGGCCGAGGACGGCGACGAGGAGCTGGCCGCGCGGGTCCGGCGGCCCGGCGCGGAGCCCACGGAGGACGAGCTCTTCCGCCACGGCGGCGAGCTGCGCGGCGCGACCAGCCTCTGGCCGCTCGTCGCCGCGGGCCTGCGCGCGCCCGAGTACGACCTGTGGGACCTCCTCGAGCTGAAGGGCGCCGCGGAACGGGTGAACCGTTCGATGCGGAGCGACGTCCTGCCGAGGCCGCTCGAGGGGGAGATCCCGCGGTTCGAGGTGCCCGTGTTCTTCCTCCTCGGGCGCTTCGACATGGACGCGCCGTCCGATCTCGCCGCCGCGTACCTCGAGCGCCTCGAGGCGCCGCGCAAGGCGGTCGAGTGGCTCGAGGGATCGGCGCACTTCCCGTTCTTCGAGGAGCCGGAGGCGTTCCGCGGGGCGATGCTGCGGGTGGACGCCGCCGCGCGGCGCTTCTGGTCGGACGCGGCCGCCCCCGCGGACCCGTCGCGGCGATCCCCGCGCCACCGCTGAGGCGGACGAGTAGGATCCGCCGCATGCCGATCGACCCGCTCCCCGTCGCGAAGGCGCCGCAGAAGGACCTCCTCCTCCTCCCCGCCCTGGCGAACCGCCACGGCCTCGTCGCCGGCGCGACCGGCACCGGGAAGACCGTCACGCTGCGCGTCCTCGCGGAGGGGTTCAGCCGCATCGGCGTGCCGGTCTTCCTCTCCGACGTGAAGGGGGACCTCTCCGGGCTCGCGCGTCCGGGCGGCGACTCGGAGAAGGTCCTCGCCCGCGCGAAGGAGCTCGGGATCGCGCTGCGGCCGGAGCCCTGCCCGGTCGCCTTCCTGGACGTGTTCGGCGAGGGCGGCCACCCGCTCCGCACCACCGTGTCCGAGATGGGACCGCTCCTCCTCGGCCGGATCCTCGGGCTCAACGAGACGCAGGCCGGCGTGCTCACCCTGGCGTTCCGCGCCGCCGACGACGCCGGGCTCCTCCTCCTCGACGCGAAGGACCTGCGCGCGATGCTCGAGCACGTGAGCCAGAACGCGGCCGCGCTGCGGGCCCGCTACGGCAACGTGTCCCCGACGAGCGTCGGCGCGATCCAGCGCGCCCTCCTCGCCCTCGAGACCGAGGGCGCCGAACGGCTCTTCGGCGAGCCCGCCCTCGACCTCGCCGACCTGCTCCGCACGGACCTCTCCGGGCGCGGGCAGGTAACGGTGCTGCACGCGGAGCGGCTCTACCGCTCGCCGAAGCTGTACGCGTCCGTCCTGCTCTGGGTCCTGTCGGAGCTCTTCGAGAAGCTGCCCGAGGTCGGCGACCCGGAGAAGCCGCGCCTCGTCCTCTTCCTCGACGAGGCGCACCTCCTGTTCGAGGACGCGCCGAAGGAGCTGCAGGACAAGATCGAGCAGGTGGTGCGGCTCGTCCGCTCGAAGGGCGTGGGCGTCTACCTCGTGACGCAGAACCCGCTCGACGTGCCCGACGCGGTGCTCGGGCAGCTCGGGAATCGCGTCCAGCACGCGCTCCGCGCCTTCACGCCGCGCGACCAGCGCGCGGTGCGGGCCGCGGCGGAGACCTTCCGGCCGAACCCGCGCGTCGACGTGGAGCGCGTCATCACCGAGCTCGCGGTCGGCGAGGCGCTCGTCTCGTTCCTCGACGCGAAGGGGACGCCCGAGCCGGTCGAGCGCGCGTTCGTCCTGCCGCCGCGCTCGCGCCTCGCGCCGCTCACCGCCGAGGAGCGCGCGCAGGCGATCGCGTCGTCGCCGCTCCGCGGCCGCTACGACGCGACGGTCGATCGCGAGTCCGCCTACGAGCTCCTCCAGAAGCGCGCCGCGGCGACCGACGCGGGGGCCCCTCCGGCGCCGGCGCGCGGCGGAGGTCGCGCCGAGAAGACGACCGCCGGCGTCGCGGGCGACATGCTCGGCAAGATGGCCCAGAGCGCGATGCGCGCGGCCGGCACCCAGATCGGCCGCGAGATCATGCGCGGGATCCTCGGTTCCCTGTTCGGCGGCCGGCGGCGGTAGCCGGGTCAGGTCGGCTCCTCGCGCGCCGCCTGCCGCGCGAAGATCCGCCGCACGGTCTCGATGGTGTCGGCGTCCTCCGCGCGCTTGTCCTCCCGGTAGCGCTTCACGCGGGCGAACCGCAGGGCGAGCCCGGACGCGTAGCGGGAGCTGCCCTGGACGCCGTCGAACGCCACCTCGACGACGAGCTCCGGCCGCACGTGCACGACGAGGCCGTCCGACTCGCCGATCGCGAGCCGGCGGAGCCGCTCCGTCTGCCACGCCAGCATCTCGTCCGTCATGCCCTTGAACGTCTTCCCGAGCATGGCGAACCCGCCGCTCTCCGGATCGCGCGCGCCGAGGTGCAGGTTCGAGAGGAAGCCCTGCCGGCGCCCGTGCCCCCACTCCGCGGCGAGCACGACGAGGTCGAGCGTGTGGGCCCGCTTCACCTTGCGCCAGGACGCGCCGCGCCGCCCCGCCTCGTAGGGCGCGTCGAGCGCCTTCGCCATGATCCCCTCGTGGCCGCGCCGGAGCGCCTCGTCGAGGAACGCCTCCGCCGCCGCAGGGTCCGCGGTGACGACGCGCGGCACGCGGAGGGCTTCCGGCGTCACCGCCGCGAGCGCGGCGTGCCGCTCGCGCGCGGGGCGCGCGACGAGGTCCTCGCCGTCCGCGTGCAGCGCGTCGAAGAAGAGGACCGCGAGCGGCAGCTCGCGGCGCAGGCGCGCGACGTCGAGCCTCCGGCCGAACCGGCTCATGGTCACCTGGAACGGCTCGGGCGTGCCCCCGGGGCGGAGCGCGATGGCCTCGCCGTCGAGGACGGCGCTCGTCACCGGCAGCGCCCGCACCGCCTCCACGAGCTCGGGGACCGCCGGCGTCACGTCCCGCAGCGTCCGCGTGAAGACCCGCACGTCGTCCCCCTGCCGGTGCACCTGCACGCGCGCCCCGTCGAGCTTCCACTCGAGCGCGGCCTCGCCGAGGTCGGCGAGCGCCTCCTCCACGCCGTCCGCGGTCTCGGCGAGCATGGGCTGGACGGGCTCGAGGAGCCGGAGGCGGAAGCGGGCGAGGCCGGACTGGCCCTCGTCGAGCGCCGCCTCGGCGACGGGGGGCAGCGCGCCCGCCATCATGGCGGCGCGCCGGAGCTCCGGCGCCGGGACGCCCGCCGCCTTCGCGACGGCCTCGAGCAGCACGCCCTCGAGCGCGCCCTGCCGGAGCTCTCCCCCCACGAGCCGGACGAGGAAGTCGCGCTCCTCCCCGGTCGCGCGGGCGAAGAGCTCGCCGAGGATGCGGGTGCGCTCGGTGGAGGAGCCGTCCCCGCGCGCGGCCGCCACGCGCGCGAACGCGGCGTCGACGTCGGCGAGCGAGAGCGACGGCGCGGCCGCAGGCGGGGGCGCGCCCGCCTTGCGGAGGGCGGCCCAGCCCACGCCGATGCGGCCCTGCGCGAGGTCGCCCGCGAGCCAGGACAGCCCGGCGCGGCGCTCCGAGGGCGCGAGCGCGCGGATCGCGCCCGCCAGGAGCGCGATCTTCCGGAGCCGCGCGGGGGTGCGCGAGACCTCGAGCGAGGCGCGGACGAGCTCGGCGAGCAGCATCGCGCCGGATCCTCGCGGCCACCCTGCGGGCACGCCAGCGGAACCGGGCCGTCCCCCCACCGGGGCGGCTCCCAGCGGCACCCGGTTGCCGTCGACCCCGAACGTCACTGCCGCCGCGGAGCGTCACCTCGAGTGAGAAACGGGATCAGAACGCGGCGAGCGCCTCGACCGCGCGGCGCACCGCCTCGGCGGCCGGCGCGACGGCCGACCGCACGGCGTCGGTCATGCCCTCGCCGACCGTCTCCATGTCGAGCACCTCGACCGCGACGACGTGGACCATCGCCGGCGCGGGCGCCCCCGCCGCTCGCGCCCGCGCGAGCGCGGACGGGAGGCCGATGGAGTGCGGCGACGGCCCCTCGGGCGCGTGCAGGTCCTCGAGCGGAAACGACAGGACCGCGCCCGGCGCATGCGCGCGCGTGCGGACCGCGTCCACCACGACGACGCGGTCGAACCCCTCCATCTCGTCGAGGAGGTAGAGCCCCGAGAGCGCGCTCCGCCGCACGACCGCCCCCGCCGGCGGATCGGCGTCGAGGAGGTCGGCGACGCGCAGCGCGACGGCGTCGTCGCGCCGGAGGGCGTTCCCGAGGCAGAGGACGAGGATCACGCGTCCCCGGGCACGCGCCGCCGGATCACCTCGCGCACGGCCCCGTCCGCGCCGCGGATCGTGACCACGAGCGGGAGCTCGCCGGGGAGCGCGTGCGACGCGCACGCGTTGCACGGGTCGTACGCGCGGAACGCCATCTCCAGCAGGTTCAGGAGGCCGTCGTCCACGCGCCCGTTGCGGATGAGGCCGCGCGCCGCCTTGCGCACCGAGACCTGCACGGAGGCGCCGTTGTGCTGCGACGCCACGACGAGGTTCACCGACGTGAGGATCCCGTCCGCGTCCGCGGCGTAGTGGTGGATGAGGGTCCCGCGCGGCGCCTCGACCGCGCCGACGCCCTCGGCCGGGCCGGGGAGCGGCGCGGGGACGTTTCGCACCTCGCGCGAGAGGATCTCGGGGTCCGAGGCGAGCGCCTCCGCCGCCTCCGCCGCCTGGAGCGCCTCGACGAGCCGCGCCCAGTGGAACGCGAGCGTCTGGTGCGCCGGCCAGCCGAGCGCGTCGAAGAGCCGCTGTCGCTCCGCCTCCGCCTTCGGCGTCGCCATGGCCTTCGCCACGTTGAGCCGCCCGAGCGGTCCGACGCGGTAGAGCCCGCTCTCCGAGCCCTCCGTGAAGCCCTTCCAGCCCTTCTGCTTCAGGAACGTCAGCTTCGCGTACGTCCACGGCTCGACGCGCTCGGCGATGTGATCGAGCCAGTCCTTCGGCTCGAAGAGCGCGAGCTCCGCGCCCGCGGGATCGACCACGCGGATCCGGCCGTCGAGGAACGCGAGGCGACCCTCGTCGTCGACCGTGCCCATCGAGTGGCAGCGGACGCGGAACACCTCGCTCTTCAGCGCGGCGAGGTAGTCCTTGTTCTCGAGGATGGCCTTGTGGAAGGAGGCGAGCGTGTCCTCCGCGAAGCGCACGAGGCGGGGCGTCGCCTCGCGGAGCCGGTCGACGAGCGCCTCGTCGAGCGGCTTCGAGATCCCGCCGGGGAGCGCGAAGACGGGGTGCACGGTGCGGCCCGACATCGCCGCCATGAGGTCGCGCGCCTCCTTGCGCGACGTGAGGATGCGCTTGCCGAGGTCCTGGCCCACGCGCGCGAGCACGCCGAGCACGTTCCGCATCGGCGCGGGCGCCTTCGGGCCCGCGTAGAAGTCGGGGCCGCCCAGGTACCAGTAGTGGAGGAGGTGGTCCTCGAAGAGGAAGAGGTCGTAGTAGAGCGACTGGATCTTCCGCGCCGCGGCGGGCAGCGCCGCGCCGTAGAGCGCGTCGAGCGCCCGCACCGACGCGAGGTGGTGCGCGGCCGGGCAGACGCCGCACACGTGCGCGGTGAGCTGCGGCATCTCCTCGGCCGCGCGCCCGACGCAGAAGCGCTCGAACCCGCGCAGCTCGGGGATCTGGAGGAAGGCGCTCTGCGCGTTCCCCTTCTCGTCGAGCAGGACCTCGATGCGCCCGTGCCCCTCGAGCCGCGTGATGGGATCGATGGTGATGCGGCGGGTCATTCCTCCGCCTCCCGGCGCGGCGCGTCCGCCGCCGCCGGCGCGACGCCGATCGCCTCGGCCGGCCGCGGGCGCCGCGGCACGAGCCCCGCGGCGTAGGAGTAGCGCCAGAACGTGCCTGCGGGGTCCGGGAGCGCCGCGCCGAGCGCGCGCAGCTCCTCCTCCGTGCCCGCGAGGAGCGACGCGAAGGCGGAGAGCATCGCCGCACCGCCGTCGCGCACCCCGTCGAGCGGCCCGAAGCAGCCCCGGCACGGCATGCCCACCTCGACACAGCCGGGCTGGCACCCCTGGCGCGTGCCCGGGCCGAGGCAGACGAGCCCCTGCGCCAGGAAGCAGGTCTCCGGGTCGATCGCCGAGGTGCCGATGCGCCGGAGCGACCGCACCTCGATCCGCTCCGGCTTCGACGCCTTGCGCGGGCACGCGTCGCAGAGCGCCACGTTCGGCGCGAGCACGGCGCCCGCCGGCGGCAGGTCGCCCGCGAGGATCCGCTCGACCGCCGCGCCGATCACCGCCGGCGACGGCGGGCAGCCGGGCAGCGTGTAGTCCACCGCGACCGCGGACGAGAGCGGGAGCGCCGAGGAGAGCAGCACCGGGAGCGAGAGGTCGTGCCCGGCGGCGCGCACGGGCTGCCCGGGCAGCACCGCGTCCGGGTTCGAGACGGACGGCAGCGCGCGGAACGCGGTCTCGAGGAGCTCCTCGCGCTCCGACATGTTGCCGAGCCCGACGACCCCGCCCATGTGCGCGCACGCGCCGAACGCGACGAGCACGCGCGCCTTGCGCCTGAGGAGCTGCGCCCACTCGTCCTGCTCGGTGAGTCGGATGGCGCCGTTCACGAACGCGACGTCGATGCCGCCGTCCTCCATCGCCTCGACGTCGCGCTTCTTGAAGTCGAGCGCGACCGGCCAGAGCACCACCTCGACCTTCTGGAGGAGCGCGGCGAACGCGTCGCCGAGGTCGAGGACCGCCTCCTCGCAGCCGCCGCAGGACGCGTTCCAGTAGAACGCCACGCGCGGCTTTCCTTCCCTGCGCGGGGCCGCGACCCGCTCCTCCAGCGTATCGAGGCGGTGCGGCGCGAGGCGGATCGCGTCGTCCGCGGCGTCGAGTGCCCGCGCCCGGTAGCGGAGGGGCCCGAGCGCGCGCACCTCGTCCGTCATGGCGCGGACCACCTGCGCGAACTTCTCCGCCTCGGTCGCGCTCGCCCACGCCATGCGGAACCGCGCGGGCTCGATGCCGGACTGCGCGAGCGCGCGGGCGAGCACCTCGAAGCGGGCCGCCGCGCGCAGGTTCCCGTCGACGTAGTGGCAGTCGCCCGGGTGGCACCCCGCCACGAGCACGCCGTCGGCGCCCTCGCGGAACGCCTGCAGTACGAACGCCGGCTCGACGCGCCCGGTGCACATGACGCGGACCGTGAGGAGGCTCTGCGGGTACTCGAGCTTCGCCTGCCCGGCGCGGTCGGCGGCCTGGTACGCGCACCAGTTGCACAGGAACGCGACGATGCGCGGCTCGCCGGGCATCCGGGCCTATCCGTTCCCGGTCGCCGCGAGCGGAGCATCGGCCGGCAACGCCGCGATCTCGGGCCCCGCCAGCAAGGCGGAGATCTCGGCGCAGATCTGCGCGCGCGTGAAGTGGCGAGCGCTCGCCGCGCCGGTCG
>DASSQM010000436.1:0-3567 GCA_035702465.1 Anaeromyxobacter sp.
CCGCGATCGCCACCCCGACCGCGACGGCGACCGCGACCGCGACCGCGACCGCGACCGAGATCGCGACCGCGACCGCGACCGCGACCGCGACCGCGACCGCGACCGAGATCGCGACCGCGACGCCGACCGCGACCGCGACCGCGACCTCGACCCCGACCCCGACCCCGACCGCCCCCGATGCCGCGGGGGCGCAGCGGCTCTTCCAGCAGGCCGAGGCCCGCCGCGCCGCGCAGGACGTCGACGGCGCCATCCGGCTCTACCTCGCGGCGGAGGCGGCGGACCCCGGGCTCGCCGAGGTCCAGAAGAAGCTCGCGCTCTGCTACCAGCTCAAGGGCGACACGAGGCGCGCGGCGGAGCGGTACCGGCGCTACCTCGAGACGGACCCGCGCGACGCGGACCGGGTGCGGGCGATCCTGACCACGCTGCGCTAGCGCCGCAGCCTGTCCTCGACCGAGCGCATCTTCCCCGCGATGGTGTGCTCCTTGTCGCGGCGGTCGTCGATCTTGAGGAAGGTCGAGACCCGCACGGCGCCCTGCGTGAACGGGTGCTCGTGCATCCTGCGCACGACCGCGAGGATCTCGTCGAGGTCGCCCTCGATGATGGTCCCCATGGCCGTGAGCTGGTGCGTGAGCTTCGTCGCCCGCAGGATCTCCTCGACCCCGGCGACGTACCTCGAGACGCTCGGCGTGCCGGTGCCGAGCGGGGTGATGCTGAGGAAGACGACGGCCATGTTCCCTCCTCCTGGCGCGGCGGGCTACGCGACGGCGACGCGGAGCACCTCGCGCCCGAGGCGCACGCAGTCGCCGTCGTGCAGCTCGCGCTCGGCGTGCGGCGGGATCCGCACGTACGTGCCGTTCGTCGATCCGAGGTCCTTCAGCTTCGCGTTCCCGTGCGCGTCGAGCAGGATCTGCGCGTGCGCCTGCGAGAGCCGGGGGTCGTCGCCCAGGCTCACCGAGCACCCGCCCCGCCCGATGGTGACCGCGGGGCCGGCGCGCACGAAGGCGCGCCCCCCGACGCCACCCTCGAGGCACTCCTCGACGACGATGCCGGGGGCGGGCGGGCGCGGCGACCCGAGCCTCTGCGTCCCGTCCGCCGCGGGCGGCGGCGGCGCCGGGACCGGACCGGCGTAGCGCAGGAGCCGATCGCCGACGGCGAAGGTGTCGCCCGGTCGGAGCGGCACCGAGATGCCGCGGAGCCGGAGGAACACGCCCCCGGCGGCGCCCTCGTCGCGCACGTGGAGCGAGCCGCCCCGGTAGAAGAAGGTCGCGTGGTGCGGCGCGAGGCAGGGGTCGTCGGGGAACACCACCGCGCCCCTCGAGCGGCCCGCCTCGACCGTCTCGGCGGCGAGCCGGAAGGTCGCCCCGTGGAGGCCCTCCCCGGCGTCGACCACGAGCCTCGCGCGCCCCGGCTCGAGAGGACCGGGTGCGCGCTCGGGCTCGACCGCCCCGAACGCCTGGGTCGCGCCGCGCGCCGGCGCGATGGGGTTCATCATCACGTGCGTGCCCTTCGCCCCGAGCGGCTGGCCGCACTGGGCGCAGAACCGCCCCGCGCCCGCCTCGGCGCCGCAGCGCGGGCAGGTGGACGCGAGCGGGACGGGCGTGTGCGCCGGCGCGGCGGGCCGCGCCGCCGAAGGCCGGAGCACGGACGGGACGAACCGGGTGACGGCCCCCGCGGCGGGCTTCGGGAACGAGCGAACGAGGGGTGAGCCGGACCCGGGCGCGAGCGTCGGCCCCCGCCCGACGGTCGACTCGGCCGCGGCGGGCAAGGGCACCGGCGTCACGAGCGGCGCGGGCGGCGCCGGCGGCTCGTCGACGAGGGCCTTCCCGCAGGACGCGCACGTCCTCGCGCCCGGCTCGTTGTACGCGTCGCACGCCCGGCAGACGACGCCGAGGATGCCCGTGAGCCGCCCGAGCTCGCTGCTCGCGCCGCACGCCGGGCATTCTCCCATCGTGAGATCGAGGTCGGCGCCGCACGCCTTGCACTTCACCGGGAACCCTCCACCGTCCGAACGTACCGCGGCGCGGACCGGGCGCTCAACCGAGCAGGCGCCCGCCCGCCGCGGGTCGCCGCGCGCCCGGCGCGGCGCACCCGGCGCGGGGGCGGCGCGGCACCCCGCACGCCGCCCGTACCGAGCCTGTCGAAGGAGGGCCACGGCCGCGTTCTGGCGCGCGCTGGCGCAACGCGTTACGAATCGATGTGGCGCTGCTTGCGGCGCTGCGTTTTGCACCGTTACGCTGTACGGATCGGCTTGCTTCGACTGAACGACATCCTGGACCGGGTCGCCAACTACCACCCAGACCCCGACCTGGACCTCATCAAGAAGGCGTACGTCTACAGCGCCAAGGTCCATCAGGGACAGATCCGCAAGACCGGGGAGCCGTACCTGGTCCATCCGCTCGAGGTCGCGGGGCTCCTCGCCGAGCTCAAGCTGGACGAGTCGTCCGTCGTCACGGGCCTCCTCCACGACACGATCGAGGACACCCTCGCGACGAAGGAGGAGATCGCGGAGCTCTTCGGCGTCGAGATCGCCGACCTCGTCGACGGCGTGACCAAGCTGTCGCAGTTCAGCGCCGCGAACACCCAGGAGGAGAAGCAGGCCGAGAACTTCCGCAAGATGGTCGTGGCGATGGCGAAGGACATCCGCGTCCTGCTCGTGAAGCTCGCGGATCGCACGCACAACATGCGGACGCTCGACGCGATGAAGCCCGAGTCGCAGGAGCGCATCGCCCGCGAGACGCTCGACATCTACGCCCCCCTCGCGAACCGCCTCGGCATCCAGTGGATCAAGAGCGAGCTCGAGGACCTCTCGTTCAAGTACCTGCGGCCCTCCGACTGGAAGGACCTCACCGATCGGACCACCGTCATCGCCCGCGAGAAGGAGGGGTTCGTCCAGGAGGTCGTCGACATCATCCGGGCGCGGCTCGCGCAGTCGGGCCTCGGCGAGGCCGAGGTGTCCGGGCGCGTGAAGCACGTCTACTCCATCTGGCGAAAGATGCGGCAGCTCGACGTCGAGTTCGACGAGATCCTCGACGTCATCGGGTTCCGCGTCCTCGTGGAGAGCGTCGCCCAGTGCTACGAGTCGCTGGGCATCATCCACTCTTTGTGGAAGCCGGTGCCCGGGCGGTTCAAGGACTACATCGCGATCCCCAAGCCGAACCTCTACCAGTCGCTCCACACCACCGTGGTCGGGCCCAAGGGCGAGCGCATCGAGGTGCAGATCCGCACCCGCGAGATGCACAAGATCGCCGAGGAGGGCGTGGCGGCCCACTGGGCGTACAAGGAGAAGGGACGGGACGGCAAGGGCGGCGAGGCGATGTCCAAGAAGGACGCCGCGTCGTTCGGCTGGCTGCGCCAGCTCGTCGAGTTCCAGAAGGACCTCACGGATCCGCGCGAGTTCCTCGAGACCGTCAAGGTCGACCTCTTCTCCGACGAGGTCTTCGTCTTCACGCCGAAGGGCGCGGTGAAGAGCCTCCCGCGCGGCGCGACGCCCGTCGACTTCGCCTACACGATCCACTCCGAGATCGGCGAGCACTGCGTCGGCGCGAAGGTGAACGGGAAGCTCGTCCC
>DASSQM010000437.1:0-2872 GCA_035702465.1 Anaeromyxobacter sp.
CGGCGAGACGCTCTCGCTCGCGCGGCGCGCCGGCGCGCGCGTGCGGGAGGTGCCCGACCGCCACCTCCGCCGCCGCGGGGCCCGCGCCGCGAACGCCGACGCGGCGTTCGCCAAGGCGCAGGAGCTCCTCACCGTCGGCTCGCGCGACGACGAGCCGTTCGCGACGGTGGTGCGCCGGACCGGCGCGGGGCGCCGCGGCGAGGCGGCCTCCCTGGCGACGGAGTTCGTGCGCGGCTTCTACCTCGCCGACCCGCGCACGGCGTCCTCGCTCGCGCTCGCACGGATGACGCGCGCGATCGAGGAGACCGGCGACGCCATCGGCCGCGTGGACGGCGGGTACGCGCGGGTCCTGGAGCCGCTCGTCCGCGACGTCCGCGCGAACCGGGGCGAGCTCCGGCTGTCCACCGTCGTCGACGAGCTCCGCTGGCGGAGAGGGCACGTCCGCGTCGCGGCGCGCGGGCTCGCCGGAGCGCGCCTCCGCCCCATCGAGGCCGACCGCGCCGTCGTCACGCTGCCGCTCTCGCTCCTCAAGGACGGCGACGTGCGGTTCGTGCCCGCGCTTCGCGAGAAGGGGCGCGCGGCCGCCGCGCTCGCCATGGGTCCCATCGTGAAGGTCCTCCTCCGCTTCCGGTGGCCGCCGTGGCGCGACGCCGGCCGGCGCGCCCTCGCGTTCCTCCACGTGGCGGGCGCGCCGGTGCCCGTCTTCTGGACGCTCGCGCCGCTCGAGGCGCCGGTGCTCGTCGGCTGGGCGGGAGGTCCGGACGCGGAGCGGCTCGCGGGGCGGCGCGAGGCGGACGTGGTGCGCGCCGCGATCCGCTCGGCGGCGCGCGGCCTCGGGCTCCGCGCCGGCGCTCTCGAGGAGGCGCTCGACGGCGCCGCCGTCGCCGACTGGACCCGCGACCCGTTCGCGCGCGGCGGCTACGCGGTGTTCCCCGCCGGGTCCGCGGGCGCCGCGGAGGTGCTCGCCGAGGGCATCGCGGGGACCCTGTTCTTCGCCGGCGAGGCGACGGCGGGCGCCCGCGCAGGCACCGTGGACGGCGCGATCATGACGGGCGAGCGCGCCGCGCGCGAGGTGCTCGCGTCGCGGTGAGCACGCCCGATCAGCTCTGCCGCTCCGCGAGCGCGCCCATCGCCGCGACGTTCGCTCGGAGCACGCGCGCGAGCTCGTCCAGCTCCGACCGGCGCCGCTCCACGAGCGCGTCGGCCGCGGCGACGAGGCGCCGGATCGCGTCCGGCGAGGCGTCGTCGAGCTCCTGCTCGACGTCGTCCGCCTGGAACCGCCAGGCGCGATCGGCCATCTCGCTCGCCTGGTAGTCGACGGTGTCCGACACTCCGTCGAACGCGATCTTCAGGATCGGGATCGCCCAGCGCAGGAGGCCGCGCCCCTTCACCTGCCCGTACGAGAGGCGGAGATCGTCCTTCCCCGTGCCGATCGAGACGACGAGGTACCGCGACCGCGCGCCGCCGAACAGCTTGTACGCGTCCGCGAGCGCGCACATCGCAGGGTTGTTCGCGTAGACGCCGCCGTCGACGAGGCAGCGGGCGCGCCCTCCCGCCCCGGCGCGCGGGAGCAGGAACGGCGGGAAGAAGGTGGGCGCGGCGGAGGTCGCGCGCGCCGCTTGCCAGAGGAGGTGATCGTCCGGCACCCCGGACCCGGCGATCGCGGTCGAGCGCTCCCGGTAGCTCTTGAACAGGTACGGCGCCGCCTCGACGGTGTCGTAGCTCGTCACGAGCACCGGCGCGAGCGCCGCGCTGAGCCGCGCCGACCCGAGGTACTCGCGCAGCACGCGCTCGAGCGGCTCCGCCCCGTACCTGGGCCCCGCGAGCCCGTAGAGCGTACGGACGGAGTGAGCGAGCGACCGCCGGAAGATCTCCGGACCTCGTGCGCGGTACATGCCGACGAGCGCGGACGCGGGGTACGCGGGCGTCCTGCCGTCGGGACCGGGCGTGGTGAGCGCGAGCGCCAGGATGCCCCCGGTGGAGGTGCCCGCCACGAGGTCGAAGAGGCGGCAGGCCGGCATCCCCGTCCGGTCCTCCAGCGCCTCGACGACCCTCGCCGGGATGATTCCGCGGATCCCGCCGCCGTCGAGCGCGAGGATGGTGACGGCGTCCCGGCCCCGCGGGAGCAGGTCGGACCGGAGCGGGCGTGCGGCAGGCATGGCGTTCTCCCCCGGGGCAGCGGCCGCCCCGAGCAGCGCCCTTCACGAAGAGCACGTCCCGTGGCGCATGTGACGGGGAGAACGCCGCTTCCTCATGGGTGTCGCAAGGTGCCGCACGTTTCCGGGTGACCGAGCGCCGCGCGAGGTAAGCTGCCCCCGAAGGAGCCGGCATGAACGAGACGCTGAGCGCGGTGATCCGGCTGCTCGACCTCGAGCCACTCGAGGTGAACCTCTTCCGAGGGCAGTCGAGGGACATCGGCACGCCGAGGGTGTTCGGCGGACAGGTGATCGGGCAGGCGCTCGTCGCGGCGGAGCGCACCGTCGAGCTCGCGCGCGTGCCGCACTCGCTGCACGCGTACTTCCTCCTTCCCGGCGACATCGCCTCGCCCATCGTGTACCAGGTCGACCGGCTCCGCGACGGCCGCAGCTTCTCCGCACGGCGCGTGCAGGCGATCCAGCACGGCCGGCCCATCCTCTCGATGATCGCGTCGTTCCAGGGTGCCGAGCCCGGCCTCGAGCACCAGGCCCCGATGCCGGACGTCCCGCCGCCCGAGGCGCTCACGCCGCTCTCGCAGCTCCGCGAGCGGTGGATCGCCGAGGCGGGGACCGTGCCGCCCGACGTGGCGGAGGCGCTGCGCATCCCGAGCGGGATCGAGTTCCGCCCGGTCGATCCGCAGAGCCCGTTCCGCCCCGTGCCCGCCGAGCCGCGCAAG
>DASSQM010000438.1:0-3217 GCA_035702465.1 Anaeromyxobacter sp.
CGCGGTCGCGGTCGGGGTCGGGGTCGTGGTCGCGGTCGGGGCCGGGATCGCGGTCGCGGCCGGGATCGCGGTCGCCGCCGGCGGCTGGACCGTCTCCAGCCCGAGATCGTTCGGCAGCGGCGTGAGGATCTCGCGGTCGAGGAGGATCGGCCTCGGCTCGCCGGGCGCCGGCGGCGCGGGCGGCGGAGGCTCGGCCTCCTCGTCCTCCTCGTCGGCGGGGGCAGCGAGCGACGTGAGGACGACGGGCGCGCCCGCGGCGGGTGCCTCGTCGGTCCCCGCCGCCGGCGGTGGCGCGGCGGGCGGCGGCGGCTGCGCGGCGGGGATGACGGGCGGCAGCGACGAGAACGGCGCGCCGGCGCCGGCGGCCGCCGCGGCGGCGACCGCCTCGCGCGGACGGCGGAGCGCGTCGTCGTACCGGGCGCGCGCGTCCGGATCCAGGAGCGTCGCACGCGCCTCGTCGATGCGGCGCGCGAGCAGCTCGGCCTCGTCGGGGGTCATGAGCGTGTAGGTGGCGAGCGAGCCCGGCCCGTAGATCGCGAGCGCGCGATCGGACGCGGCCTGGATCTCCGCGGCGGGCGCGTCCTCGCGCACGTCGAGGATCTCGTACAGCGTCTGCTCCGAGAGGCGCTTCACGAGGCGATCCCCGGGCGTCCCGCCGTGTCGAGCGCGAGGAGCGAGTCCGCGATGCGGGCGAAGGCCTTGGAGGCGCCGACGTCCGGCCGCTCGAGGAGGAGCGGACGGCGGGCGCGGACCGCGCGCCACATCTCGTCGTCGTAGGCGATGCAGCCGAGGTAGTCCATCTCGAGCCCGAAGTACTTGCGCCAGGCGGCGACCACGGCGAGGCCCATGTCCGCGTCCTGCTCCGTGCGCGTCTGGTTCACGATGAGGCGAGGCCGGAACGTGCCCATGTGCCGGGCGAGGTTCGCGCCGGCCTCCGGATCCCGCTCCGAGAACGTGGAGAGCAGCTCGACGGGGCTCCGGAAGCTCCCGGTGTCCATCACGGCGCGCAGCAGCGAATCGTACCCGTACAGCTGGGCCACGTTCCGCATGCGTCGCCAGAACGCCGCCTTCACGAAGCGGTACGCGTTCTCGACCGCCGTCGGCTCCGGCACGAGCACGAGCACGCCGTGGTCCGACACGAGGAAGAAGTCGAGGACGTTCGCGTGCGTGCCCGCGCCGAGGTCGAGGATGGCGTAGTCGACGTCCATCTGCTGCACGTGCCGCAGGAGCCGCATCTTCTGGGCGTACTTGGGGTTCGCCGCGTCGAGGTGATCGAGCGCGCCCGAGACGAGGCCCAGGTTCGCGACGCCGGTGGCCGTCACGACGTCGTCGATGCGCGCCACCTTGCGCTCGATGAAGTCGGAGAGCGTGCGGCGCGGGAGGTCGATGCCGAGCGTGGTGTGGAGGTTCGCGCCGCCGAGGTCCGCGTCGACGAGGACGACCTTCTTCCCGCGCCGCGCGAGCTCGATGCCGAGGTTCGCGGAGATGAGGCTCTTGCCGATGCCGCCCTTCCCTCCGCCGACGGAGACGACCCGGCGCGAGTGGCGGGCCCCGGGCGCGGTCGTGCGCCGGACCGGCTCCTCGGGCACGGTCCTCACCAGCTTCAACGTCGGGGCGTCACCCATCCCGACGCCAATCCTAAGCGATTCGCGCGGCCTCTCCAAAAGCCGGATGGACGCGGGACGCCCATGGTCCCGGCCGATACCGCCGGTCGCTTCGAGCGTAAACCGACCTTCTCAGTCCAGGAGCTCGGCGTTCCAGTACGCGGCGTCCGCGAGGGACAGGAACGGCCGCCACTCGCGGTAGAACGCGCGACGCGTCGCGCTGCGGAACATGGGGGTCCAGCGCGGCCGCCCGGGGTGGCGGAGGAGCCGCATCCCCGCCTCCTCCGGCGTACGCCCGCCCTTCCGCAGGTTGCAGGAGATGCACGAGCAGACCACGTTCTCCCACGTCGTCGACCCTCCGCGCGAACGTGGGATGACGTGGTCGAGGTTGAGCTCGGACCGGCGGAACTTCCGGCCGCAGTACTGGCACGTCGAGTCGTCGCGCGCGTAGATGTTGAAGCGCGAGAAGCGGACCCGGGCCTTCGGCAGGTGCTCGTACGCGAGGAGCACGATCACCCGCGGGACGCGGATCCGCCGCCCGACGGTGCCGACGGAGTCGTGGTGCACCGCGGCGGCGAGCGCGGCCCAGCTGTCGAAGTCGAAGAGCTTGAACTCCTCGTCGATCGCCCTCGCGGCGCCCTGGTACAGGAGCGCGAAGGCGCGCCTGACCGAAGTGATGTGGACCGGCTGGTAGACCCGGTTGAGTACGAGGACCCCTGTATCGAGCATTCTCCACACAACGATAACACCGGGGGTGCCAACTCCGCACGCCGGCAGGCGACCGCCCGGGTATGCGTCGGCTCCCGAGCGCGTCAGCTCTTGCGCGCGGGCCCGACGAGCCCGACGCCCGCGTCGCCGGGCGCGCCGTAGAGGAGCCGGTACGCGGCGTACGACCGCAGCACGCGCTTCACGTAGCCGCGCGTCTCCTCCACCGGGATGTCCTCCACGAACTCGTCGATGTCGAGGCCGCGGCGCTGGTCGAGCCAGCGCGACACGGCGCCCCCTCCCGCGTTGTACGCCGCGAGGGCGAGCGCGACGGAGCCGTCGAACCGACGGATGAGGTCGCCGAGGTACCGCGCGCCGAGGCGGATGTTCGTCGACGCGACCGCCAGGTCCTGGCGGCGGATGCGGCCGAGGCGGAGCTTCCGCGCGACCTCCTGCGCCGTCGGGATCATGAGCTGGGTGAGGCCGATCGCTCCGGCGGGCGAGACGGCGCGCGGATCGAGCCCGCTCTCCTCGCGCATGAGCGCCTGGACGAGGTCGACCGGGACCCTCGCCGGCGGCGCCCAGCGGCGCACCTCGGCGCGGAACGCGGGCGGATAGGCGATGCGCCAGGCGCGCAGGTTCTCTCCCGCGGGTGGCCGGCGGAGCGCGGCGCGCGCCTTCGTGCGGAGGAGGTTGTGGGCGTTCCGGTGATCGCCGGCGCGGTCGAGGAGGTGCGCCACGAGGAGCACCGCGTCCGGCGGCGACTCCCGGAGCCGCGCCGGATCGATCGCGGCGAGCTCGAGCGCGGCGTCGTCCGCGAGGCCGAGGCGGACGAGCAGGACGCCGGCGCGGAAGTGCGGATCCTCCGGGAGCGTGCCCGCGTCCCAGGACGCCGGGAGCGCCTCCTC
>DASSQM010000439.1:0-2878 GCA_035702465.1 Anaeromyxobacter sp.
CCCGACGACGAGGAGCACGAGCACGGCCTTGAAGATCGCGTTCGCTCTGGGGCTGAACGGTGCGCTCATGGATGGTGCGCGTCCTGGGAACACGCTCACTGCGACGGTGGATCCGGGGCCCGCGCTGGGGGCGTAAATTGCCGGGCGGGGTCCTCCGGCGGTAGGTCTCGGAAGGGGCGAGGCCGCTCACCGAACGTCACGTCGCCGCCCGGCACGCACGCGCGGTCGCTGGCCGCAACGCCGCGACTCCGTTAGGGAAGGACCCTTCGATGGATCTCGACGACGCCACCCTCCTCGACCGCGCTCGCACGGGAGACCGCGACGCGCTGGACGTCCTGCTCGAGCGGCATCAACGGAGGGTGTACCGGTTCGGGCTCAAGATGTGCCGGGACCCCGAGGATGCGAAGGACGTCCTCCAGGACACGCTCCTCGCGGCGGTCCGCACCATGAAGGACTTCCGCGGCGCGGCCTCGGTCTCGACCTGGCTCTACACCATCGCCCGCAGCTTCTGCCTGAAGAAGCGCCGCCGCTCGAAGTTCGCCCCGGAGCACGAGGAGTCCATCGAGGCGCGGCAGCCCGGCGAGGAGGCGCGCCAGATCGCCGACCCGGCGCGGGGGCCGGACGACGAGCTCGCCGGCCGTCAGATCGAAGCCGCGCTCGAGGAGGCCATCGGCGGGCTCGACCCGATGTATCGCGAGGTCCTCGTGCTCCGCGACGTGGAGGGCCTCACCGCGCCCGAGGTCGCCGAGGTGATGGGCCTCACCGTCGAGGCGGTGAAGAGCCGCCTACATCGCGCGCGCATCGCGGTGCGCGAGGCGGTAGCGCCGCTCCTCGGGATGCCGGCGCCCGCCGGCGCGGCGCCGCCGGCGCCGGCTGCGATGTGCCCGGACGTGGTGGAGCTCTTCTCGCGCCACCTGGAGGGCGAGATCAGCTCCTCGCTCTGCGCCGACATGGAGAAGCACCTCGCGAGCTGCCCGGGGTGCCGGTCGCGCTGCGACTCGCTCCAGCGCACGCTCGCCCTCTGCCGCTCCGCGCCGCTGCCCGACGTGCCGAAGGAGATCCAGGCGGACGTGCGCCGGGCGCTCCGCCAGTTCGTCGGCGTACCGCCCAGCCGGTGAGGGGCGGCCGGGCACGTTTCGCTGCGCGAGAAGTGCCTCGGCCGGATTTCCGGTTCCGGCCGTTTGCCGACCCGCCGAGGGGAGCCCATGTTGGTCGCGGGCGCGCACGTCCGCGCGCTGGGAGGGTGGCCGAATGGTGAAGGGGTTCTTCCTCACGGCGGCGCTCGCGGCGGCTTCCCCGGCCCTTGGCCAGGCGAGCCAGCAGCAGCAGCAAAACCCGCCTCCGCAGCAGCAGCCTTCGACGCAGCAGCCGGCGCCTCAGCAGCCGCAGTCGCAGTCGACCGCCGGATCCCAGGGGCAGTCGTCCTCCGCGCAGCCGTCGTCGCCGGGGGCGGCGTCCCAGCAGGTCGTGGTGAACCCGCCGCCGTCGCAGCAGCCGTCGGTCCAGCAGCCGCAGCAAGCGCAGCCCAACCCGCCGCCGTCGACGACGATCGTGAACCCGCCGGCCTATGCGCCCGGCCCGACGTACGCGCAGGACGACGTCGTCGTGCGCCGGCGCGTGGAGCACAACCCGCTCATGACCGTCGCCACGGACGCGGCGTACGGCGGGCTCGCCGGGCTCGTGATCGGCTTCGGCGTCGCGCTCGTGAACCAGTGGGACCACTGGGAGCGGGACCTCACCGTCGGCGCGGGTGCCGGCATCCTCGCCGGCGCGGCCGTCGGGGCGGTGCAGGCGGCGGTCGAGGCGAACGACGACCACAGGAGCCGGGTCGCCTTCGACGGAATGAACCGCACGGACAAGGATCCGGTGATCGCCTCGCCGCCGATGGCGCGGCTCGCGTTCAAGTTCTAGCGCCCGGCGCTACACTCCGGCCGTGGCCATCTACCGCCTCGGCCGCGAGATCGCGTTTCCGGACCCGTCGCGCGCGGAGCCGGACGGCCTCCTCGCCGTCGGCGGCGATCTCGGGCCCGAGCGGCTCCTCGCGGCGTACTCCGAGGGGATCTTCCCCTGGTACGACGAGCGGAGCCCGATCCTCTGGTGGTCGCCGGACCCGCGGCTCGTCCTCTACCCGGACGAGCTGCACGTCTCGAAGCGTCTCGCCCGCACGGTCCGCCAGGGCCGGTTCCGGGTCTCGTCCGACGCGGCGTTCGAGGACGTCATCCGGCGCTGCGCCGCGCGCGCACGCCCGGGTCAGCGGGGAACGTGGATCACGGACGAGATGATCGAGGCGTACGTCTCGCTCCACCGCCTCGGGTTCGCGCACTCGTTCGAGGCGTGGGACGGGGAGGACCTCGCCGGCGGCCTCTACGGCGTGTCGCTCGGCGCCGCGTTCTTCGGCGAGTCCATGTTCGCCGACCGCACCGACGCGTCGAAGGTCGCGTTCGCGCGCGCGGTCGAGTGGCTCCGCGACCGCGGCGTCCGGCTCGTCGACTGTCAGGTGCGGACGGAGCACCTCGTGTCGCTCGGGGCGCGCGAGGTCCCGCGCGACGAGTTCCTCGCGCGCCTCGCCGCCGCGCTCGACGCGCCCACGATGCGCGGCCGGTGGGAGATCCGCGCCGCGCCGAAGCCCTCGGCGGCCGGGTGAGCGCGCCCGCGCCGCTAGGCGCCGCCGGCCACCGCGCCGACTCCCAGCGCCGCCATCGCCCACGCCGCGACGGCGACGAGGTCGCCGTCCTTCCCCGGCGCGCCGACGAGCTGGATCCCGACCGGCATGCCCGCGGGCCCGCGGGCCGCGGGGAGCGTCACGCAGGGCACGCCCAGGAGCGTCCAGATGCGGTTGAACGCGGGGTCGCCGGTGCTCTCGAGCCCTGCGGGCGCC
>DASSQM010000440.1:0-16283 GCA_035702465.1 Anaeromyxobacter sp.
GAAGGCATCGACACGTCGGAGCTGGCCAAGGTCTTCGAGTAGGGAGGGTCCCCGCGATGGCCCACTGGCAGGACCGCCCCGAGCCGAGGTGGAAGGAGTTCCGCTTCAACCAGCCCTACGCGAAGGGGCTCCGGCGCCTCAAGGAGGAGGTGCTCGCGAAGACCGACTTCGACCCGGCGACGCTCTGGCAATGGGGCACGATGCAGGCGACCGCGCTCGTCGAGGTGCTGAAGGGCTGCGAGGCGGCGTTCGGCGCGCCCGGGCAGGAGGTGGTCTTCGCGGCGCTGCGGCGCGTGGGCCTCGACGTGGGCCGCCAGATCCTCGCCGGGACGGAGCTCCCGCAGGGCATCACCGCGGCGGAGTTCGCCTCGTTCTACGCGACCGTCATCAACCGCATCGCGTACGCCTCGCTCGAGGCGCCGCGCATCGACGGCGAGGAGCGCGCCTCGTTCGACATCCTGTGGTGCCCGCACCAGGACCACTACGCCGCGTTCGACTGTCGCGTGCAGCGGTACTTCGTGCAGGGCATGCTGGAGGCCGCGCGCGAGCACGCCGCGCGGTTCGGCTTCGACGTGCGCTTCGACACGACCATCCCGTCCGGCGCGGCGACCTGCCACTTCACGATGTGGAGGCCCACCCCCGAGGAGAAGGGCGCCTGGGAGGAGTACACGCGTCGCCTCGAGGAGAAGGCGCTCGCGCACGCGAAGAAGGGCGGCTGATCGCGGAGCGGCGCCGGCGCTACTTGCAGCGCGGGCTGCCGGCCGCGGCGTCCCTGTCCTTCGGATCGAGCTTCAGCGCCTGCTCGAAGGCCCTCGCCGCCTCGGCGCACTTGCCCTGCTTCGCGTACGCCTTGCCCATCACCGTGAACGCCTGCGACACGGGCGCGACGAGGAGGGCGCGCTGCGCGAACTTCACGGACTCGGGGTAGTTCCCGAGCTCGAGCAGGCGCTGCGCCATGTGCACGTCGCGCATCGCCTTCTTCATCGGATCGGCGCCGGGGAGCGGGCTCCTGTCCGGGTTCAGGGCCTTGTCGAGGCCCGCCTGGTCGAGCTCGCCGAGGACGAAGCGGATGCGCGCCTTCACCGCGTCGCAGTACTCGATCTGCCGGTACGGCTCGAGCGCGACGAGCACGAGCTTCGCGTCGGCGATCCCGACCATGGGGTGGAGCCGGATCCCGAGCCGCTCGTAGAGCGCGTCGCCCTCGTCGACGAGCACCGGCATCCGGATCCCGGCCTGCGCGACGGCGGCGCTCACGTCCGCGGGGGGATCGGAGCTCGACACCACCGCCGCCCAGTGGATGGGCTTGCCCGCGAGCTCCTTCTCGCACGCCGCCATCTGCCGGAGCGCGTCGAGCGAGCGCTCCTGGTTGGAGCGGAAGAAGACGAACACGTTCGCCCTGGCGGTCGTGGAGAGGAGCCGCTCCTTGCCGCCCGCGAGCGTGCGCAGCTCCACGTTCTCGAGCTTCGTGCCCGGCTCGGCGCGCGCCGCGGCGGCGGGCGCCGCGACGAGCGCCGCCACGACGGCGAGGGGGAGGGCGAGGTGCGTGGCCATGGGTCGGTCCCGGTGCGCGAGGGGGGTCACGGCGCGCAGCTCCTCTTTCCGTCGCGCGCGGCGGCGTTCGCCGGATCGAGCTTCAGCGCGGCGTCGAAGGCGCGGAGCGCGTCGGGGCACCGGCGCAGGGCGACGAGGACCTCGCCCTGGAGGGCGTAGGCGTCGGCGCTCGGCGCGAACGCGAGGCTCTTCTTCACCTCGTCGAGCGCCTTCTCGTGCTGGCGGATGCGGAGCAGCTGGCGCGCGAAGTTGAGGTGGCGGCGCGCGACGCCCGCCTCGCTGTGGGTGACGGTGCGCTCGGGCTCGTCGACCCTCGCCACGTCCGCCTCGGTCGCCTCGCCGAGCACGAGCCGGATGCGGACCTTCACGCGGTCGCAGTAGTTGATCTGCCGGAACGGCTCGAACGCGACGAGCTTCCCCTTCGCGTCGACGATGCCGATCACGGGGTGGAGCCGGATGCCGAGCTTGCCGTAGAGCGCGTCGCCCTCGTCCACGAGGACGGGCATGGCCACGCCGGCCTCGCGCACGAACGCGCGGACCTCGTCCGCGGGCCAGGCGTCGGACACCACGCCCACGAAGCGGACCGGCTTCCCGGCGAACTCCTTCTCGCAGCGGGCGAGGTCCTTCATCGTGTCGAGCGAGCGCTCCTGCTGGAGGCGGAAGAAGACGAACACGTTCGCCTTCGCGCCCTTCGCCAGGAATCGATCCCGGCCGCCGTCGAGCGTGCGGAGCTCTGCGTCCTCGACGCGATCGCCGACCTGCACCCTGCGGTCGATCCGGTCCGACACCTCCGGGGCTGCGCGCGAAGGGGTGGCGATCGCGAGGAGGCCGCCCGCGAGGGCCAGCGTGGCCGCCGCGGCGAGAGGCGTGGGGGCGCGCATCGTCACTTCTTCGCCGGGACGGCGCTCGTGAGGGTCTTGTTGTTGTACGAGCGCGTCTCGTGGCAGGTCTTCGCGCACGAGCCGCCGTTCGGCAGCTTCGTGTAGCCGACCTTCAGGATCCAGCCCTTCGGGCCGTACGGCACGCCCTCGCGGATGTGGTGGTCCTGCTTCGACGCGTGGACCTCGTGGCAGGCGCGGCAGGTGCGGCCGCGCTCGCGGTTCACGTGCACGTAGTGGAGGTTCTTCGAGCCGTCGCGGAAGCCGGTGAGCGTGGTGGTCTCGGGCTCGGACACGACGCGCTCGTTGTGGCACCCGTAGCAGAGCGCGTAGTTCTTCCGCTCGTACGGCGCGTAGAAGGCGGACGGGAACTCCGCCACGAGCAGGCGGAAGTTGTCGCCGGCGTGCGTGCGGTGGCAGGCGGAGCAGTCCTTCGCGCGCACGGGGTCGTGCCAGACCTTGTTCTCGTCCAGCCACTTCTTGAAGTTCGTCATGGTCTTGCCGTCGTCGGCGACCATCCCGTCCTTCGAGTGGCAGTTCACGCAGAGATCGAACGGCAGCGCGATGAGGAGCCGCTCCACGTTGGACGCGTGCGGGTTGTGGCAGTTCGCGCACTTCTTGTCCTTCGTGATGGCGCCGTGCTGCGTCTTGCCCTTCGCGAGCTGGTTCCGGATGCCCGCGTGGCAGGACGTGCACAGCTCGACGGTCTCCCGGTAGAGGAGCGCCGGCTGCGACGCGTTGTGCGGGTTGTGGCAGTCGGTGCACGCCTCGTTCGCCGGGACGTGCTTGTACCTGCGCGCCATGATGTCGCGCACGTCGTCGTGGCACTCGAAGCACTGCTCGTTGACGGTGGCCTGGCGAATGGGGCCGGGGTTCGCGGCGTCGTTGTTCCTGTGGCAGACGCCGCACTGGCCGCTCTCGAACGGCGCGTGCGAGCGCGACGCCTTGTCGCGCGGCAGCGGCTTCACCGCCTCGCCGCGGCGCAGCGGCGTCTTCTTGACCTCGGTCTTGAGCGGAGCGGCGCCGGCGGAGCCGGCCCAGAGCAGCCCGATGGTGGCAACCGCCGCAAGGAGTTCGAGCCGCCTGTTCATTTTCGTTACGCTCCCGGTTCCGACCCGGGTCCCGCACCCATGGGACACCGCGCCCGCTGGATCGTGGACAAAAGGGTGTAGCGGAGCCTTGATCGGCGCCAAGCCGGCGCCGGAATCCTGACGGTCCATCGACGCTTCGCGGCCGCTACAGCCGGAGCTTCTTCTTCCGGGAGTTGTGCGGGTTGTGGCAGGCGGTGCAGCTCCCGGTGACCGCCGGGTGGACGGCCGCCTCGAGCTTCACCTTCGCCTTCCCGCGGAACTCGTCGTGGCACTCGAAGCAGAGGTCGTTCGAGACCTTGAGCGCGGAGCCCGGATCCCGGGCGTCGTGGCGCTGGTGGCAGGTCTCGCAGGCGCCCATCTCGTACGGCCCGTGCGTCGAGATCGCCTCGAGAGGTGGGACCGGCGCGAGCCGGTTCTCGGCCGCGCGGGCGGTCAGCGCCGCCAGGGCGGCGATGGCGCTCCAGGCGAAGAGGCGGGCGGGGCGGGTGTGCATGTGTGCTGGCTCTCCGTGCTCGTCGGGGCGCCGCGCGGTGCGGGCGAGCGCGTCCGGTTCCTTTACCGCAACCCTCACGCGCGGTCGATATCGCGGCCGGCCGAAAACTTGCCCCGCGCCGCCCCGGGGGCATGCTGCAACCTCGGGCGATAGCGCCCGGAATCCCTCGGCACGGAGCGGGCCGTCGGCCGCCGCCCGGGGGTTGCCGGACGGGCGGGAGGGGCGGGAGCGGCGGTGGCGCGGGGCACGAACCGGCGGCGGGTGGACAGGGTCCCTGGCGAGCGGCGCCGAAGCGCCGCGCACGCGATCCTCTCCCTCGTCCCCGCCCTCGGGGTCCTCGCCGCGTTCGCGATCGCGGGCGGGCTCCTCTGGCGGTTCGCGTTCGTGGGCGACCTCCTCCGCATCCGCGAGATCCGGTTCGAAGGCCTCGCGCGCGCGACCGCGGACGAGCTCCTCGAGCTCTCGCCGGTGCAGCGCGGAGACCACCTCCTCCTCTGCGACACCGACGTGCTCGCGGCGGCGCTGCGGCGGCACCCCTGGATCGCGTCCGTCCAGGTGGAGCGCGAGCTCCCGCGCACCTTGGTGGTGCGCGCCTCCGAGCGGCGCGCCGCGGCGCTCGTCGACCTCGGAGGGCTCTACCTCGTCGACGCGACGGGCGAGGTCTTCAAGCGCGCCGTCCCCGGCGACGGGCTCGACCTGCCGGTGATCACCGGCATCGGCCGCGAGGCGTGGGTCGAGCGGCGCCAGGACGTCGAGCCGCTCCTCACCGCGGCGCTGGCGCTCCTCGCCCGCTGGGCCGAGCGCGGCCTCGATCGCACCGAGCCCGTCTCCGAGATCCACCTCGATCCGGACTACGGCACGACCCTGTGGGCGGGGAGCGACGGGCTCGAGGTGCGCCTCGGCCACGGCGACCTGCCGGAGAAGCTGGATCGCCTCGAGCGCGTCCTGTCGGCCGTCGCGGCCGATCGGGAGCGCGCCGAGGTGCTGCACCTCGACAACCGGCGGCGCCCGGACTGGGTGGCCGTGCGGCTGGCGGGGAGGAGAGGAGAGGCGGAACGACGGTCGTCCGCCTCGGGTGGCGGTCCGGGCGCCCCGAAGGCGACCCGGTAGGACGGGCCCGAGAGGGCCCTCGTGGGCGAAGCGCGTCGCGCGACTCGCCCGGAGGTGGTCATGGCGAAGACCGGGGACATCCTCGTCGGCCTGGACATCGGCACGACGAAGATCTGCGCCATCGTCGGGGAGGTCACCGACGACGGCATCGACATCATCGGCGTCGGCTCGCATCCGTCGAAGGGGCTACGCAAGGGCGTCGTCGTCAACATCGACGCGACGGTCGCCTCCATCAAGCGCGCGATCGAGGAGTCGGAGCACATGGCGGGGTGCGAGATCACCACGGTCTACACGGGCATCGCCGGCGGGCACATCAAGGCGTTCCCGTCGCACGGCGTGGTGGCGGTGAAGGACAAGGAGGTCCGCCAGCAGGACGTCGACCGCGTCGTCGACCAGGCGAAGGCCGTCGCCATCCCGCTCGACCGCGAGGTGATCCACGTCCTCCCCCAGGAGTTCGTGGTGGACGACCAGGACGGCGTGAAGGAGCCGGTCGGCATGAGCGGCGTGCGCCTCGAGGCGAAGGCGCTCATCGTCACGGGGGCGGTGTCCTCCGCGCAGAACATCGTGAAGTGCGCGCAGCGCACGGGCCTCAACGTCGCCGACATCGTCCTCCAGCCCCTCGCCTCCTCGCTCGCGACGCTCTCCGACGACGAGAAGGAGCTCGGCGTCTGCCTCGTCGACATCGGCGGCGGGACGACCGACATCGCCGTCTTCCACAACGGCGCCATCCAGCACACCGCCGTCATCGCGCTCGGCGGGAACCACCTCACGAACGACGTCGCGGTGGGGCTCCGCACGCCGACGCACGAGGCGGAGCGCATCAAGAAGCAGTACGGCTGCGCGATCGCGGCGAGCGTCGACAAGTCCGAGACCATCGAGGTGCCGTCCGTCGGCGGCGGCCAGCCGCGCGTCCTCTCGCGCCACATCCTCGCGGAGATCATCGAGCCGCGGGTCGAGGAGATCTTCATGCTCGTGCAGCACGAGCTGCAGAAGTGCGGGATGGAGGAGCTCCTCGCCTCCGGCGTCGTCATCACCGGCGGCTCGACGCTGCTCTCCGGCATGCCGGAGATGGCGGAGGAGGTGCTCGGGATGCCGGTGCGGCGCGGGGTGCCGCGCGGCATCGGCGGCCTCGTCGACGTGGTGAAGAGCCCCGTGTACGCGACCGCCGTGGGGCTCGTCATCTACGGCGCGCGCCAGGTGGAGGAGAGCCCCTACTTCAAGATCCGCGAGGACAACGTGTACCGGAAGGTGAAGAACCGGATGAAGGAGTGGCTCGGAGAGATCTTCTAGCCGCGGAGGAAACCATGATCGAGTTCACGGACAAGCAGGACGCGGCGAGGATCAAGGTCATCGGCGTGGGCGGCGGCGGCGGCAACGCCATCAACACCATGGTGGCGGCGCGCCTCGAGGGCGTGGAGTTCATCGCGGCCAACACCGACGTGCAGGCGCTCGCGGCGAACCGGGCGAGCGTCAAGATCCAGCTCGGCAGATCCGCGTCGCGTGGGCTCGGCGCCGGCGCGAACCCGGAGGTCGGCCGCGCGGCCGCCCTCGAGGAGAAGGACGCCATCGCGCTGGCGCTCGAGGGCGCCGACATGGTGTTCATCACCGCGGGCATGGGCGGCGGCACCGGCACGGGCGGCGCGCCCGTCGTCGCGGACGTGGCGAAGGCATCCGGCGCCCTCACCGTCGGCGTGGTGACGCGGCCCTTCCTCTTCGAGGGCAACAAGCGCCGCAAGCACGCGGAGCAGGGCCTCGCCGACCTGGAGGCCGCGGTCGACACCCTCATCGTCATCCCGAACCAGCGGCTCCTCTCCGTGGCGGGCGAGAGCATGTCCCTCGCGGACGCGTTCAAGCGCGCCGACGAGGTGCTGCTCAACGCCGTGCAGGGCATCTCCGACATCATCACGGTGCACGGCCTCGTGAACGTCGACTTCGCCGACGTGCGCACCATCATGAGCGAGAAGGGCATGGCGCTCATGGGCACCGGCCGCTCCACCGGCGAGAAGCGCGCGCTCGAGGCGATGCAGGCGGCCATCAGCTCGCCGCTCCTCGAGGACGTGACGCTCGACGGCGCGACCGGGCTCCTCGTGAACATCACGGGCGGCTCGAACCTCACGCTGCGGGAGGTCGACGAGGCGGTCTCGATGGCACAGTCCGCGGCGGATCCGGACGCGAACATCATCTTCGGCTCCGTGGTCGACGAGTCGCTCGGCGACGAGCTGCGCATCACGGTCATCGCGACCGGGTTCCACGGGCGCGCCGCCGAGCGCCGCCCCGCCGCTCGCCAGGGCCAGCCGGCGCAGGCGGCGGCGCCGTCCGTTCCCGTCGCGGCGCCCATCCGGCCCTCGCCCCCGCCGCTCCCGCCGGAGGCGGTGAAGAAGGAGCCGATCCGGCTCGCGCAGCAGGTCTCGCCGCAGGCCGTCGCCGCCGCCGCGGCCGCCCGGGCCGCCGCGGTCGTCCGGCGCGAGTTCAAGGCGCCGGAGACCGAGGATCAGTACGACATCCCGGCCTTCCTGCGGCGGGGTGGCGGCGGGCAGCCGCCGCGGACGTAGGCGCGCGAGGCTCGCAGGGCCCGAGGAGCGGGTGTCCGCGTGGGGGCGGGCGCCCGCTCTGCGTTCACGGGCCGTCGCGGTGCACTCGCCGCTTCCGCTCCGTCCAGTTCCGCACGAGGTTGTCGATGAGCGCCGGGCTGTACATGCAGTACGCCTGCTCCCGCGCGTACGTGGCCATGTACCGGCGGAACAGGTCGATGGGCTCCGCCCCGACCCGCAGCGCGCGCCGGTTCCCGACGAGGCTCGTCGTCCCCGCGCTCTGGAGGTCCGACACGGCGCGCCGGATCGCGTCCTCCATGGCGTCCTCGCCGTCGACCACCTCGTCGCAGAGGAGCCGGCCCTCGGGCGAGTCCGCCGGAAAGTCGCGGTTGAAGAAGATGCCCTGCCGCGACGCCCGCTCGCCGACGAACCGCGGGAGCCGGAGGTTCGCGACGCCGGGGATGATGCCCTCCCGGCGGGCAGGCAGGTTGAAGTAGGCGCCGCGCTGGGCGATCACGCGATCGAGGACGAGCAGCATCTGGCAGTGGCCGCCGATGGCGAACCCGTCCACGGCGGCGACGAACGGCTTCTCGATCCCGTCCTCCGCCGCGCCGGGGTTCGGCTGCTCCGGGGAGAGTCCGCGGTAGATCTTCGCGAGCGGCCCGGTCTCGCGCTCGAGCATGAAGCGGAGGAGCGAGATCCTGCCCTCGTAGAGCTGGGTCAGGTTGATGCCCGCCCCGAAGATGCGCCGGCCCGCGTACGCCGGCTTCGTCATCGGCGCGCCGCGCAGCACTCCGACGCGGATGCCGTCGTCGAGGAGCGCGAGATCGACGAGCGTCTCCAGCGCCTCCTGGTACTCGTCGTCCTCGGCGTTGAGCCAGGCCTGGTGGTGGAAGGTGATGCGGCCCTGGTCGCCCCGCCGCTCGAGCGTCATCGAGGGGAGCTCCGCGCGTCCCGTCGTCCGGAACGAGTCGAGCCGCGCGAGCGCCGCCGGCGTCGGGCGCCGCATGGCATGGAGGAGGTGCAGGCCCCGCTCCGGATCCGAGAGGACGTGCGCGAGGAAGATGCCCTGATCGATCTGGAGCCCGTCCTGGTGCATCTGCGGGAGCTGGCGCTCGCGCTCGATGTCGGCGCGCGACGGGACGAGGCCGGGGAACGCGGCGGCGGCCGCGTAGGCGAGCTCCCCGAGGCGGAGGAGGCGGCGGCGCCCGACGGTGAGGCGGTCGTAGATCTCGGCGGCGTGCCGGCCGAGGAAGACCTCCCGCGCGTGCCGCCCCCCGTCGAGGATCGCCTCGGCCGCCTGCCGGATGGCGGGGCCGCGGATGCGCTTCGCCGGGAGCCGCTGCAGCGCCTCGGCGCGCGCCGCCAGCCACGGCTGGAGCGCGGCCCAGTCGAGGTCGAGCGCGCCCGCCGGGACGGGCGCCTCGGCGGCGAGGCGGTCCGCGTCGGCGTGCGCGAGGCCCGCGGAGAGGTACACGCCCCGGTCGTTCGCCATCTGTGGAAGGGTCGCCATGGCTCCTCCTCGCACGAGCTACGACGCCGCGGAGAGCGGGCGGGCCTGGGCGCCGAGATCCCGCAGGAGCGCCTCCGCGCGGGCCGTCGCGCGAGCGGCGCCCTCGAGCTTCAGGCGCTCGTACCCGCGGATGTCGTCGGGCAGCGCCGCGACCTCCGCCACGCGGGCGTGCGTGTCCGGCGCGAGCCGGTCGAGCGCGCGCGCGACCACGCCCTCGTACCACGCGGCGAGGCCCCGCTCCACGCGTCGCACCTCGGTGCGGCCGAAGGGATCGAGGGGCGTGCCGCGCAGCCGCCGCATGCCGGCGAGGAGCCGCAGCGCCGGCTCGATCCAGCGGCCGAGGCGCAGCTTGCGGGAGAGGCCGAGCGCGCGGAGGAGCGGCGGGTACAGGTGGTAGTGGATGCGGACGTCGCCCGTGAACGCCGCCGCGGCCCGCGCCTGCATGCCGGCCTCGAGGTGCAGCCGCGCGACCTCGTACTCGTCCTTGTACGCGAGGAGCTTGTGGAGCCCGCGGACGAAGGCGCGCGTGACGAGCGGCTCGGCGCCCACCGCCGCCCGCTCGCGCCGGGCCACCTCGAGCACCGCGTCGACGTACCGCGACGCGGTGCGGACGTCCTGGAAGCGCACGAGGCCCGCCACGCGCACCGCGAGCAGGCGCCGGCTCTCGTCGTCGAGCGCGCGGCAGCGATCGAGGAGCGCCGCGTACGCGGCGCGGTCCTTCCCGAGCCGCGCGCCCTCGCGCTCGACGACCTCGGCGTGGGACGGCCGCGCGGGGTGGACGAGCGGCGCGAGCCGCTCCGGGGCGTGGACCCAGAGCCGGCCGTGCCGGAACGCGGAGAGGTTCTGCTCGACGGCCGTGCCGTTCAGGCGGATGGCGTCCTCGATGGCGCGCGAGGAGAGCGGCAGGAGGCCGGCCTGGTACGCCGCGCCGAGCGCGAGCAGGTTCGCGGCGAGGTGATCGCCGAAGAGCGCCTCGGCGAGCGCGCGCGCCGGGGCCTTCACGACGCCGCCCTCGCGGGAGACGCGCGCGATGGCGGCCACCATGCGATCGAGCCCGGGATCGAGGCGGACGTCGCGGATCATCTCGCCGCTCGGCAGGAGGGTCGTGCTCACCACCGACGCGGTTCGCGCCGGGGCGCAGCGCGACAGGTTCGCCGGATCCGCGGCCGCCATCGGATCGAGCGCGAGGTAGAGGTCCGCCTGCCCGAGGCCGACCTTGCTTGCCGCGGGGCGGCGCGAGCGCGCCGCCGGATCGAAGAGGACGAGGCTCGACAGCACCGCGCCCCACTTCTGCGCCGCGCCCGTCTGATCGTAGGAGAGCGCGCCCTTCCCGTCGAGGAGCGAGGCCCACGCCAGGATGGAGTTCACGGTGAGGACGCCCGTCCCGCCCACGCCGGGCATGACCACGTGGAACGGGCGGTCGAGCACGGGCGGCGTCGGCTCGGGGATGGCCACGGGATCGAGCCGGGGCGGCGGAGGGCGGCGGCGCGCGCCGTCCCGCACGTCGACGGTCACGAACGACGGGCAGTCGCCCTCGAGGCAGAGGTGGTCCTGGTTGCAGCTCGACTGGTGGACCTGCGTCTTCTCGCCGAGCTCGGTCTCCACCTTGTGGAGCGACATGCAGTTCGTCACGGCGCCGCAGTGCCCGCAGTTCTCGCAGACCTCCTCGTTCACGAGCACGAAGCGGCTCGGCGCCGCGCGCCCGCCGCGCTTCTGCTGGCGTCGGCGCTCGTTCGCGCACTCGCCGTCGTACAGGAGCACCGTCACGCCGTCGGTCGCGGCGAGGTCCGCGAGGACGCGGGGGAGCTCCTCGCGGCGGTGGACGCGGGCCTCCGACGGGAGGTGGACGCCACGGTAGTCGCGCGGCTCGCGCGCCACGATGGCGATCTTGTGCACGCCCTCGAGCGAGAGGAGCCGCGCCAGGGTCGGGACGTCGCGCTGCCCGACGGGCTTCTGCGCGCCGGTGTTCGCGACCGCGCCGTTGTAGAGGACGCGGAAGGTGATGCGCACGCCCGCGGCGACCGCGAAGCGGATGTTGAGATAGCTCGAGTGGAAGAGCGCCCCGTCGCCCTGGTTCTGGACGACGTGCGGGAGGTCCGTGAACGGCGCGAGCCCGATCCAGGCGAGGCCCTCGCCACCGAGCTGGAACGTCGCGTCGGCGTGGCGCTCCGGCTGCTCGATGAGCGTCGCGAAGACGTGGCAGCCCGGGGCGCTCCACGCCACCTGGCCGGGGTTGAGGCGCGTCGACACGTTGTGCGGGCACCCGCTGCAGTAGTTCGGCGTCCGGCGGAGCAGCCCGGGCGCCTCGCGCGCCCGGATGGCGCGGAGCTCCTCGAGGCGGCGCGCCACCCGGGGCGCGAGCGGGCCGGCGCGGGGGGCGAGCCGCGGGCCGAGGCGCTCGGCGACGAGGTCCGCGTCCATGCCGCCGGACTCCGGGAAGAGCGGCGCGCCCCGCTCGTCCTGCTTGCCGACGACGCGCGGGCGGTCCGCGAGCGGGTAGAGCGCGGCCTTGATCGCGTCCTCGAGGAAGCCGCGCTTCTCCTCGACGACGACGACCTCCTCGACGCCGCGCACCGCGCCCTGCACGAAGGCGCGGTCGAGCGGGTGGATGAGGCCGAGCTTCACGAGCCGGATGCCGGCGTCGCGGAGGGCGGCGTCGTCCAGGCCGAGGTCGAGGAGCGCCTGGCGCACGTCGCCGAAGCTCTTGCCGGCGCTCACGATGGCGAGCCGGTCGCGCTCGGTCGCGACGGCGATCTGGTCGAGCCGGTTCGCGCGCGCGTACGCCACCGCGGCCGGGAGCCGCTCCGCGTGCAGGATCCGCTCCGTCTCCACCGTCTCGCCCGGGAAGAAGCGGTGGTACTGGCGCTTCTCGAAGGGGCGCCCTCCGACGCGGAAGTCCGGCGCGGCGATGGCGGGCCGCGAGGGATCGACGGCGACGGTCTCGCCGCCGTCGCAGAGCTGGCCCACGAGCTTCATCGCGACCCAGAGCCCCGCGTACCGCGACATCGCGACCGCGTGCAGCCCGAGCTCGAGGAACTCCGCCACGGACGCGGGGTGGAGGATCGGCATCCCCGCGTGGACGAAGTAGTGCTCCTGCCCGAACGGCATGGTGGAGCTCTTCGCCTCGTGGTCCTCTCCGGAGAGGACCACCACCGCGCCGTGGCGGGTCGTGCCGGCGTAGTTGCCGTGCCGGACGGCGTCGCCGGCGCGATCGAGCCCGGGCCCCTTGCCGTACCAGAACCCGACCACTCCGTCCCACGAGGCGTGCGGGTAGCGCTCGAGCATCTGCGTGCCCATGAGCGCGGTCGCCGCCATCTCCTCGTTCTCGGCGGGGCGGTGCACGAACCCGTGGGGCGCCGGCGCCTCCCGGAGCGCTTGCGCCAGGGCGAGATCGAAGCCGCCGAGCGGCGAGCCGGGGTAGCCGGTGACGAAGGTGCCCGTCCGCAGGCCCGCGGCGCGATCGCGGCGGGCCTGCTCGAAGGGGAGCCGCACCAGGGCCTGCACGCCGGTGAGGAAGACGCGGCCCGACTCGAGGTCGTAGCGATCCCTCAGGCTCGGCGCGCGCGCGCCGGCGGGATCTCGCGCGGGGGAGGCTGGGACGTCCACTTCGTACGTGGAATAGCGCCGGGCGCCACCGCGCGCGCGCTCCTCGACCCGTCCACCGCGGCCGCGGCGCCGTCGCGCAGGGGTCCCCCGGGCGGGCCACCGACGCGAGCTCCGAGGCCGCCCGCCTGGACGCGGGCCGGGCGAAAGCCTTCCCCCGCCCCCGCCTTGTCGCTTCGGCACCCATCCGTAGGTTTTCGGCTGAACCATGCTCCACGTCCGATTCGAGGAGAGGCGCGGAGCCCTCGTCGTCACGCCGCTGGCACCGCGCCTCGACGCCGCCGTCGCCCCCGAGCTCCGCGACGCGGTGTGTCCGTCGGTGGCAGGCCGCCGGCTCGTGGTGGTGTCGCTCGCCCACGTCCGCTCGGCGGACGCGTCCGGGCTCGCGGCGCTCGTCGCCATCCAGCAGGCCATGGCGCCTGGCGGCGAGCTCCGCATCGCGAACGCCGGGCCGCGGGTGCAGGCGCTCCTGTCCGCGACGCGCCTCGACGAGCTGTTCCCCGCCGACCGCGAGCCGGCCGAGGGCGCGCCATGACCGCGGCCCTGCGAGAGGAGGCCCGGGCACGTGCGCGCACCGCCGCCTCGCGCGGCGGGGGATGGGAGCCCGCCCCGGGGCCGGGCTCGCAGGCGCGCGACCTCGCCTTCCAGTCGCTCGCGACGCTCGCCCTCGTCCTCGGCGCCTGGTACCTCGCCTGGAGGTGGACCTCCTCGCTCAACCCGGACGCGCTGGGCTTCTCGGTCGCGGTCGCGGCCGCCGAGACGCTCGCGTACGTCGGCTCGGTCCTGTTCTTCCTCTCGATCTGGCGCGTGGCGGATCCCGCGCCGGCGGCACCTCCACGGACCGTGAATGACATCGTGGCGGAACCCCTCCCCGAGGACCGGCCCATCGAGGTGGACGTCTTCGTGACGACCTACGACGAGCCGGTGGAGCTCGTGCGGCTGTCCGTCCGCGACGCGAAGCGCGTCCGCTACCCGCACCCGCTCGCCGTGACGATCCACGTGCTCGACGACGGGCGCCGGCCCGCCATGGCGGCGATGGCGGCCGAGGAGGGCGTCCGGTACCTCACGCGCCGGACGAACGCCGGGTTCAAGGCGGGGAACCTGCGGAACGGCCTCGAGCGGTCGCGCGGCGACCTCGTGGTGGTGTGCGACGCCGACACGCGCCTCCTGCCCGGCTTCCTCGCCGACACCCTGGGCTACTTCCGCGACCCGAGCGTCGCGTGGGTGCAGACGCCACAGCGGTTCGCCGACGTCGACCCGGGGATGCGCCTCCCGGAGTGGCTCGCCTCTCGCGCGCGCCTCGGCCGCGCCGGCCGCGCGATCGGCCGCGCCGCGGAGCGCGTGCTCGGGCCCGTGGCGGTGGGCGCGGACCCGCTCGGCACGGACCCGCGCGCGTTCTACGACGTCGTGCAGCGCTCGCGGAACTGGTGCAACGCCGCGTTCTGCTGCGGCGCGGGGAGCATCCACCGGCGCGAGGCGATCATGGACGCGGCGGTCCGGCGCTTCGCGCACGAGGTCCGGTCGCGCGTCGAGCCGTTCGCGTCGAAGGTGAAGGACCCCGCGCTGCGCGCCGAGCTCTCGCGCGCGCTCTCCTCGCAGGCGGCGCGCCACCTCGAGCTCATGCCCTACGCCTTCCACGTGTCGGAGGACATCTACACGAGCGTGCTCCTGCACGGCGACGGCACGCGCCGCTGGCGCTCCGTCTACCACCCGCGCGCGCTCACCCGCATGCTCTCGCCCCAGGACACGCTCGCCTGGTCCATCCAGCGCTTCAAGTACGCGAGCGGGACGCTCGACATCGCGCTGCGCCGCAACCCGCTGCGGCTGCCCGGCCTCTCCGCCTGGCAGCGCGTCATGTACGGCGCGACGATGTACGCGTACCTCGCGCCGCTCTGGACCATCCCGCTCATGCTCGCGCCGCTCGCGTTCTTCTTCGGCGGCGTGACGCCGATCCGCGCCTACGGGCCGGCGTTCTGGGCGCATCTCTTCCCGTTCGTGGTGGCGAGCCGCCTCGCGCTGTGGGCGGGCACCTGGGGCGTGCCGATGTGGCGGAGCGAGCAGTACCACCTCGCCGGGTTCTGGCTGAACCTCCGCGCGCTCGTGCACGTGCTCGCGGGCCGGCCGCTGCGGTTCAACGTGACGCCCAAGCTCCGCGCGTCGCGCCGCGCGCTCGGCGTCGCGGTCCCGCACGCGGTGCTCCTCGCCGCGATGGCGGCCGGCGTCCTCGTCGGCGCGCTCCGGCTCGGGCGCGCACCGGCGGGCGAGGTGAACGCGTTCGTCGCGAACGTGTTCTGGACCTTCCACAACGGCTCCTGCCTGTTGCCGCTCGTGCTCGCCGCCTGGATCCCGAGGCGGCGCGCGGGAGGCTCCGGCGCATGACGTTCTGGCGCGGGCTGCTCGCCGGGCGTTCCCACCTCGCCGTCCTCGTCGGCCTGGGATCCGCCGCGGCGGTCGCCGGCGCCGTGCACCGCTTCGTGCCCTCGGGGCCCGAGGGCGACGTGTTCGAGGCGCTGTCGCCGCCCGCGGCCGCCTACCCGCTCCGCCCGCGCGGACCGCTCGACGCGCACGAGCTCGCCCTGGCCCGGACCGCGTGGAGCTGGTTCCAGCGGAACACGGAGCCCGCCACCGGGCTCGCGCCCGCCGTGAAGGGCCACCCCGCCGCGACGCTGTGGGACTGGGGCGCCCAGCTCATGGCGATCGTCTCGGCGGAGGACCTCGAGCTCGTCTCGCGATCCGAGGCGTCCGCGCGCCTGCGCCGCGCGCTCACCAGCCTCTCGCGCCTGCCGCTCTGCGACGGGCTCCTGCCGAACAAGGTCTACGACGCGCGCACGCTCGCGATGGTGCGGTACGACGGCACGCCCGCGCCGCGCGGCATCGGCTGGTCGGCGCTCGACGTCGCGCGCATCCTCGCGCCGCTCTCGCTCGTGGCGTGGCGACACCCGGAGCTCGCGCCCCTCGTGCGCGCCACGGTTTCCCGCTGGCACCTCGAGGAGATCGCCGACGGCGCGTCGCTGCGGGGAGCGTCGCGCGGCCCGGACGGCGCGCTCGTGCGGCACCGCGAGGGGACGCTCGGGTACGAGCAGCACGCCGCGAAGGCGCTGCTGCGCTGGGGCTTCCCCGCCGCCGAGGCGCTCGACTGGCGAGCGCACCTCGCCGTCACCGAGGTCGGCGGGCAGCCGGTGCCGCGCGACGACCGCCCGCGCGCGGAGGCGGGTACGAGCGCGGCGCTCGTCGCCGAGCCGTTCCTCCTCGACGCGCTCGAGGACGGGGTCGACGCGGTGACGCTGCCGGTCGCCCGCGCGCTCCTCCGCGCGCAGGAGCGGCGCGCCGCGAAGGTGGGCCACCCCGTCGCCGTGTCCGAGGACGCGCTCGACCGGCCCCCGTGGTTCTCGTACTCGGCGCTGCTCGACGACACCGGGGCGGCGTGGGCGTCCGTCGCGCCCGGCGGCGACCGCGCGCCCGGCGCGCTCACGTTCTCGACGAAGGCCGCGGTGGCGTGGGCCGTCCTCTTCC
>DASSQM010000441.1:0-7714 GCA_035702465.1 Anaeromyxobacter sp.
CATCACGTCCGCGATCTCGAGGCACAGGGCGCGCATGAGCGCCTGCATGTCCGGATCGTCGAGGAGCTCGCTGCAGCTCATTCCCGTCAGCGCGGAGACGGGGTTCACCACCGCGTTGTGGACGAGCTTCTGCCAGACCACCGCGTCGACCGACGGGACGACCTCGTTCGCGAGCTCGCACGCGGTGAACACCTCGCCGATGCGGCGCACCTCGTCGGTGATCGTTCCGTCGAACGGCGCGAGCTGGATGGGCTTCACGCCGGTGCGGTAGCGCATCCGGTTCGGGCCGGTGTGCTGGATCGAGTGGAACGTGATGCCGGTGAGGATGCGCGCCGTCCCGACGACCTTGCGGATCCGGTCGACGTTCCCGATGCCGTTCTGCGTGGAGAGGATCCACGTCCGAGGACCGATGGCGGACGCGACGCCGCGGACGGCGTCCTCGGTCTGGTAGCTCTTCACCGCCACGAAGACGAGGTCGAACGGCGGCAGGCCCTCGACAGAGGTGACGACGGTGAGGCGGACGTGCCGCTCGCCCTTGTCGGCCTCCTGGAGGTAGAGCCCTTCCTCCGCGAGGAGCTTGGCGCGGGCGACGTTCTTCTCGAGCAGCGTGACGTCCTGGCCGCCCTCGCGCAGGCGCGCCCCGAAGAGGCCACCGAGCGCCCCCGCTCCGAGCACCAAGATCCGCATCGTTCTTCCCCGGGCCGGTTCGGGTCCGCAGCAGCCTCGCGCCCTCCCTCGCCGCGGGGCGGGGGAGCTTCAGAGCGCGCTTGGAATCGACACAGGCATTCTGGTACGGTTTTGCTGAAATTGTCCAGCCCCGGTGAGTCGGCGGCAGGCGCGCGGAGCGCGCGCCCGGCCCCTTCGACGAGCTCCGGGCAAGGGAAAGCGAGCGCCCATGAACGTCGGCGTGATCGGATCGGGATCCATCGGACCAGACCTCGCGTACGGGTTCCTCGGACCCGTGGCGCGCGCGGGCGGAACCCTGTTCCTCCACGACATCAAGCCGGAGGCGCTGGAGGCCGGCGTCGCTCGCATCGAGAAGTACATGGAGAAGGCGCGCGCGCGCGGGAAGCTCTCGGCGAAGGAGGCCGAGGCGATGCGGCAGCGGCTCGTGCCGACGCTCGACATCGGCAAGCTCGCCGCGTGCGAGTACGTGCTCGAGGCCGCGACCGAGGACCTCAGGACGAAGCGCGCCATCCTCGCGTCGGTCGAGAAGGTGGTCGGCCCGGACTGCCTCGTCGGCTTCGCGACCTCCGGCATCCCGCGCGCGCAGATCGCCGCGAACGCGCAGCGGCCGGCGCGCTGCTTCGTGAACCACCCGTTCTACCCGGCCTGGCGCGCGCTCCCGATCGAGGTCGTGCTCTCCGGCGACGACGCGCTCGGGCGGCGCATGGTCGCGCTGCTGAAGAAGCTCGGGAAGGTGCCGATCGTGACGAAGGACGTCGTCTGCTTCGCCGCCGACGACGTGTTCGTGAACTACTGCGCCGAGGCCGCCCGCATCGTGGAGGAGGGGCTCGCCACGCCCGCGCAGGTGGACGCGGTGGTCGACGAGGCGGTCGGCGGAGGCGGGCCGTTCTGGGTGATGGACCTGACGAACGGCAACGGCCTCAACGTCCACTGCCTCGAGCTGATGCGCGACGGCCCGACGGGCGGCGCGTGGTTCGCCCCCCCTCCCATCTTCCGCACGCAGGGGAGCGCGCGCTGGCACCCGGACGGCAAGCCCGGCCGCGACGCGTGCCCTCCCGAGGTGGCGCGCAAGATCCGCGATCGCATCCTCGCCGTGCTCCTCGCGCGCACGTACTTCGTCCTCGACAACGGCATCTGCGAGGCCTCCGATCTCGACTGGCTGACGCGCAACGCGCTCGGCTTCTCGCCCGGGCTCCTCGACCTCGCCGAGCGGCTCGGCGCGGACGAGGTGCACCGCGTGTGCGCGGCCTACGCGGCGGCGCACCCCGGCTTCGAGGTGCCGCGCTCGATCCGGGAGAAGCGGCTCGCGCGCTTCCACCGGAACGTCACGGTCGAGCGCGACGGCGAGCTCGCCGTCGTCGCGGTGCGCCGGCCGGAGGTGCGGAACGCGCTCTCCGGGCGCACGATGCACGAGCTCGACGAGGTGTTCGCCGGGCTCGAGGCCGACGCGTCCGTGCAGGGTATCGTGGTGACGAGCTTCGACGGCGCGCTCGCCGGCGCGGACATCACCGAGCTCGCGGCGCTGAAGGACGTCGCCGCGTGCGAGGCGTCGTCGTCGGGCGGGCAGCGCGTGCTGGATCACGTCGCCGCGTCCAGGAAGCCCGTCGTCGCGGCGGTGGACGGGCCGGTCATGGGCGGCGGGGCGGAGCTCTCCATGGCGTGCCACGCGCGCGTCGTGGGTCCGGGTCTCGCGCTCGGCCAGCCCGAGGTGAACCTCGGCATCATCCCGGGGTACGGTGGCACGCAGCGGCTGCCGCGGCTCGTCGGCGTGGAGCGCGCGCTCGAGGTCCTGCGCACGGGCCGCACCGTCTCGGCGAAGGAGGCGTGCGCCTGGGGCTGGGCCAGCGGCGAGCCGGCGGCGGACTTCGTCGCCGCCGCGAAGGCGCTCGTGCGCGACGCGCTGCGCGGGAAGGTGAGGCTCGCGCCCGTCGATCCGAGGCCGGTGCCGCTGCCTCCCAAGCTCCCCGACGTCGACATCGGCCACCGCTCCCTCGCCGTCGACGAGATCCTCGTCGACGTGGTGGTGCGCGGCCTCGCGCTTCCCCTGCGGGAGGGGCTCGAGATCGAGAGCCGCGGCTTCGGCCGCTGCAAGCGGACGGTCGACATGGACATCGGGATGAAGAACTTCATCCAGAACGGCCCGCGGGTCCCCGCGGCGTTCCTGCACGAGTGAGGAGGCGACCATGGGCCAGCGCTCCATCGTGATCGTGGACGGCGGGCGGCGGCTGCCGCGGGCGGACATCCTGCACCAGAACAAGGGCCCCGGGCTCTATGCGCGCTTCTCCACCACCCAGCTCGGCGGCATGGCGGTGAAGGCGGCGCTCTCGGCGAGCGGCGTGCCGAAGGACCGCGTGGGCCACGTGGTGATGGGCATGGCGCAGCACAGCCACCGCGACTCGATCTACGCCGCGCAGGGGATGCGCTGGCGCGGCGGGCTCCCGCACGACGTCCCGGCGCTGACCGTCGCGCGCATCTGCGGCAGCGGCGCGGAGGCGCTCGCGGTCGGCTCGGAGATCATCCTCGCCGGGCTCCGCCACGACGTGGCGCGGCCGTTCGTCGTGGTGGGCGGCGCGGAGAGCATGCAGTACGGGTTCGCGCTCTGGGGGGTGCGCGGCCGCAAGGTGGGCGAGGCCGTCCAGAAGTACGGGCCCATCGACGCGAAGGCGCTGCCCTCCGGCACGCACCTCCAGGACGTGATGCTCGCGTCGCTCTACGACCCGAGCGCGCGGCTCTCCATGGCGAACACCGCGGAGGAGCTCGGGCGCCGGTACAGGATCACGCGCGAGCAGGCGGACGCGTTCGGCCTCCGCTCGCACCGGAACGCGAGGAAGGCGCGCGACGCCGGCGCGTTCGAGGAGGAGATCGAGCCGGTGGTGGTGCGCCGCAGCGGCGCCGCCGAGCCCATCACGGTGAAGCACGACACGCACGTGCTCGAGGACCCGAGCCCCGCCGCGATGGCCCGGCTCCCGCCGGCGTTCGAGCCGGGCGGCATCGTCACCGCCGGCAACGCGAGCGCGGTGGTGGACGGCGCCGCGGCCATGGTGATCGGCCTCGAGGAGGACGTCGCGCGCGCCGGCCTCAGGCCCCTCGCGCGGGTGGCGGGGATCGGCGTCGCGGGCTGTGCGCCCGAGATCATGGGCTTCGGCCCGGTCCCGGCCACGAGGCGCGCGCTCGAGCGGGCGGGCATCGCAGGGAAGGACGTCGATCACGTGGAGCTGAACGAGGCGTTCGCGCCCCAGGCGCTCGCGTGCATCCAGGAGTTCGAGGCGATGGGGATCGAGCGGGAGAAGGTGAACCCGCTCGGCAACGCCATCGCGATGGGGCACCCGCTCGGCGCGACCGGGGCGATCCTGACGCTCACCTGCGCGTACGCGCTGCGGCGGGCGAAGAAGAGGTGGGGGCTCGTGACGATGTGCATCGGAGGCGGGCAGGGGATCTCCGTCGTCCTGGAGTCGGCCGCGTAGGCGCCCCCGACCCCACCACGACGTCGACCTCGACCGTGACGGCGCACGTCACGCCGCCCGCGGCCTCGCCCGCTCGCCGCTTCGCCGACCCCCGCCCCCCGTGCTATGCACGCCTGCCGCGCAGTCCGCGGCCGCCCAGGCTGGACAATTATGCTTAGTCGTACCAGAATGCCTGACAACCCGCCGCACTGGCCCGGGACCGCGAGGACGCAGCGCGGCGCCCCGGCGCGCCGCTCGCGCGGCGCCTCTCGCGCGCAGCAGGAGAAGCCCTGATGGAGAAGAAGCTCCTCTCTGGCGACGAGGCGGTGGCGCTCGCCGCCGTGGACGCGGGCGTGGCGCTCGGCACGGGCTACCCCGGCACCCCTTCCACCGAGATCCTCGAGACCTTCGGCTCCGAGGGCGGCAACGCCCGCTGGGCGCCGAACGAGAAGGTCGCGCTCGAGGTCGGGCTCGGCGCCGCCTTCGCGGGCGCCCGCGTGCTCGTGACCATGAAGCACGTCGGGGTGAACGTGGCGGCGGACCCGCTCTTCACCGCCGCGTACACCGGCGTCTCGGGCGCGCTCGTGCTCGTCTCCGCGGACGACCCCGGCATGGCGTCCTCGCAGAACGAGCAGGACAACCGCCGCTACGCCGCCGCCGCCGGCATCCCGATGATCGAGCCCTCCGACTCGCAGGAGGCGTACGACTTCCTCCTCGAGGCGATGGCGCTCAGCGAGCGCTCGAAGCTGCCGGTCATCCTCCGGATGACGACGCGCGTCTGCCACTCCATGTCGCTCGTCGCGCGCCGGCCGCCCGCCGCGAAGGCGCCCCCGCCCGCCTTCGTGCGCGACATCGCGGGCCGCGTGATGGTGCCCGGCTACGCGCGCCCCGCGCACCGGAAGCTCCGCGCCAAGCTGGAGGAGATCCGCAAGGCGAACGAGGGGAGCCCGCTCAACGTGTGGAGGAAGGGCGACCGCGCGCTCGGCATCATCACGAGCGGCGTCACCTGGGAGCACGCCCAGGAGGCGGCGCCGACCGCCTCGCTGTTCCGGCTCGCGACGGTGTACCCGCCGCCGGTCGAGACGCTGCGCGCGTTCGCGCAGAGCGTGGACCGCTGCCTCGTCGTCGAGGAGGGCGATCCGTTCCTCGTCGAGCAGCTCCGCACCGCCGGCATCCCCGTCGAGGGGAAGCCCGACATGTACCGCTTCGGCGAGCTCTCGGTGGAGCGGGTCCGCCGCATCCTCGCCGGCGACGTGACGCCGGAGGGCGCGCCCCCGAAGGCGACGCCGCCGCGGCTCTGCGACGCGTGCCCCTACCACCCGGTCTACGGCACGCTCAAGAAGCTGGACTGCATCGTCGCGGGCGACATCGGCTGCTACACGCTCGGCGTGATGGAGCCGTACCGCGCCATGGATACCTGCGTGGCGATGGGCGCCTCCATCGGCGTGGGGCTGGGGCTGCGCCACGTGCTGCCCGAGAAGGACGCGCGCCGCGTGGTCTCCATCATCGGCGACTCGACGTTCGTGCACTCCGGCCTCTCCGGCGTGGTGGAGATGGTCTACAACCCGCCGCCCACCGGGCACGTCGTCATCGTGCTCGACAACGGCACCACCGCCATGACCGGCCAGCAGGAGCACCCGGCCACCGGCCGCACGCTCGATCACGACGCGACCTCGCGCTTCTCCATCGAGGGGTTCGCCCGCTCCTGCGGCGTGAAGAGCGTCCACGTCGTCGACCCGGTCTCGGAGGCCGAAGGGTTCGAGAAGCTGCTCAAGGAGCGGCTCGCCGGGAACGAGCTGGCGCTCATCGTGGCGCGCCGCGCCTGCGTGCTCGCCGCGGCCGACATCCGCAAGTGGGACAAGGCCAACGCCGAGAAGGCCGCCGCGGCGTGCTCCGCGGTCTGCGAGGTGAAGTGAGATGGCGCGCGTGGTGAACGTGGTGGTGGCGGGGATCGGAGGGCAGGGCGCCCTCAAGGCCTCCGACATCCTGGCCGACGCGGCCTGCCGCGCCGGCCACGACGTGAAGAAGGCCGAGATCCACGGCATGAGCCAGCGCGGCGGCTCGGTGACGAGCGACGTCCGCTTCGGCGACAAGGTCCACTCGCCCATGGTGCCGAAGGGCGAGGCGGACTTCCTCGTCGCGCTCGCCGCGGACCAGATCGAGGTGAACCGCCCGGCGCTCCGCGCGGACGGCGTGGTCCTCGGCCCGGACCTCGTCGACGAGAAGGCGCTCCCGAACCGCCGCAGCCTGAACGTGGTGCTCCTCGGCGCGCTCAGCCACCACCTCGACATCCCCGAGGCGCTCTGGATGGAGGCGCTCCACGCCGGACTCCCCGAGCACCTGCACGCCGTGAACGAGAAGGCCTTCCGCATCGGCCGCGAGACGGCCGCGCGCCAGGCCCGCTGACCGTGCGCCGCCCCGCGGCGCCGCGAGGAGGACGACAGTGAGCGCGACTCGAGGCGACGGGCTCGTGGCGTTCCATCCGGCGTGCGCGCCGGACTACCTGCCGCGCGCCCAGCTCCGGCAGCTGCAGCTCCAGCGGCTCCAGGCCATCGTCCGCCGCGCGTACGAGGGCCAGAAGCTCTTCCGCGAGCGCATGGAGGCGCGCAGCCTCTCGCCGTCGGACATCCGCGCCGTCGAGGACCTGGCGAAGCTCCCGTTCATGGTGAAGACGGACCTGCGCGACACGTACCCGTTCGGCCTGTTCGCGAGCCCGATGGAGGACGTGGTGCGCCTGCACGCGTCCTCGGGGACCACGGGCAAGCCGATCGTCGTCGCCTACACCCAGGCCGACATCGAGGTGTGGAAGGAGGTCATGGTCCGCTCCTTCGCGGCCTGCGGCGTCGGCCCGCGCGACGTCATCCAGAACGCGTACGGCTACGGCCTCTTCACCGGCGGCCTGGGCGCGCACTACGGCGCCGAGGCGCTCGGCGCCACCGTCATCCCGATGTCCGGCGGCAACAACGAGCGCCAGCTCATGGTCATGCAGGACTTCGGCGTGACCGTGATCTGCTGCACGCCGAGCTACTTCGTGCACCTCATCGAGCGCGCGAAGGAGGCGAAGATCGACTTCGGGCGCCTGCGCGTGGGCGTGTTCGGCGCCGAGCCCTGGAGCGACGCCATGCGCGTGCACATCCAGGAGTCGAGCGGGATCCGCGCCCACGACATCTACGGCCTCTCCGAGATCATCGGGCCGGGCGTCGGCGTCGAGTGCCAGCAGCAGGACGGGCTGCACCTCTTCGAGGACCACTTCCTCCCGGAGATCATCGACCCGGCGTCGGGGCAGCCGCTGCCGGACGGCACCGAGGGCGAGCTCGTGCTGACGACGCTCTCGAAGCAGGCGATGCCCATGATCCGCTACCGCACGCGCGACATCACGGCGCTCGTCACCGAGCCGTGCGGGTGCGGGCGGACCATCCGGCGCATGCGCCGCATCGGCCGGCGCAGCGACGACATGTTCATCATCCGCGGCGTGAACGTCTTCCCGTCGCAGGTGGAGGCGGCGCTGCTCCGCGTCGAGGGGACCCTGCCGCACTACCAGATCGTCCTCACGCGCGAGAAGGGCCTCGACGAGATGGAGGTGC
>DASSQM010000442.1:0-3670 GCA_035702465.1 Anaeromyxobacter sp.
GAGATCGAGCTTCATGGAGCCGGCGATGGCCTTCATGGCCTTCGTCTGGGCGGCGCCGCCGACGCGGGACACGCTGATGCCGACGTTGATGGCCGGACGGACGCCCGAGAAGAAGAGATCCGACTCGAGGAAGATCTGGCCGTCCGTGATCGAGATGACGTTCGTCGGGATGTACGCGGACACGTCGCCGGCCTGCGTCTCGATGATGGGGAGCGCGGTGAGAGAGCCGGAGCCCTCCTTCTCGGAGAGCTTCGCGGCGCGCTCGAGCAGTCGGCTGTGGAGGTAGAACACGTCGCCCGGGTACGCCTCGCGGCCCGGCGGGCGGCGCAGCAGGAGCGAGAGCTGGCGGTAGGCCACCGCGTGCTTCGAGAGGTCGTCGTAGATGATGAGCGCGTGGCGGCCGGTGTCGCGGAAGTACTCCGCCATGGTCACGCCGGCGTACGGCGCGAGGTACTGCATCGGGGCGGGGTCGGACGCATTGGCCGCGATGACCGTCGTGTACTCCATCGCGCCGTACTGCTTCAGCTTGTCGACGACGCGCGCGACGGTCGACTGCTTTTGGCCGACCGCGACGTAGAAGCACATCAGGTTGTTGCCCTTGTTGTTCAGGATCGTGTCGATCGCGACGGCGGTCTTGCCCGTCTGGCGGTCGCCGAGGATGAGCTCGCGCTGGCCGCGGCCGATCGGCACGAGGGCGTCGATGGCCTTCAAGCCGGTCTGCATCGGCTCGTGCACGCTCTTCCGCTTCACGATGCCGGGGGCCTTGATCTCGATCTTGCGGGCCTGCTTCGCGGCGATGGGGCCGCGGCCGTCGATCGGGGTGCCGAGGCCGTCCACCACGCGGCCGAGGAGCTCCTCGCCCACGGGCACCTCGGCGATGCGGCCCGTGCGCTTCACCGGGTCGCCCTCGCGGATGTGCTCGTACTCGCCCATGATGGCGGCGCCGACGTTGTCCTCCTCGAGGTTGAGGACGAGGCCGCGCACGCCGTGCGGGAACTCGAGCAGCTCGCCGGCCGCCGCGCCCGCGAGGCCGTAGATGCGGGCGACGCCGTCGGCCTGGGAGAGCACGCTCCCGGTCTCGGCGACGTCCACCTTCTTCCCGTAGTCCTTGATCTGCTCGCGGATGATGCGGCTGATCTCGTCGGCGCGGATTTCCATCGATCGGGTCTCCGGAATGCTGTTGCGGTGCTGCGAGAGAGGAGGGTCGCTTACGACTTCAGCTGCTTGCGGAGGTCCTCGAGCTGCGCGCGGACGCTCCCGTCGTAGACGAGGCTGCCGACCTCTGCCACGACGCCCCCGAGGATGTCGGGGTCGACGGCCCGGTCGAGCAGGACCTTCGCGTGCGTCGCCTGCGAGAGCTTGTCGGCGATCGCCTGGGCCGCGACGTCGTCGAGCTTCACCGCCGAGGTCACCTTGGCGCGCACGCGGCCGAGGTGCTGGTCGGCGAGGTCGCGGAACGTGTCGACCACCGCCGGCAGGTACGCGAGGCGGTTGCGATCGCCGAGCAGGAAGAGGAGGCTCGCCGGCCTGGCGTCGAGCGAGAGCGCCGCGGCGAGCTTCTCGATGATGGGGCGGCGCTGCTCGCGGGAGTACACCGGGTTCGAGAGGACGTCCCGGAGGTCGGGAGAGGCGTCCACGGCCTCCCGGAGGGCCTCCAGGCTGCGGGCCCAGGGCTCGACCCGCCCCTCCTCCACGGCCAGGCTGAAGAGCGCCTTGGCGTACCGGCGCGCGATGGAACCTACGATCATAGGGGACGCGCTCCGTAGCACGGAGGGGGCGCCCCGGTCAAGGTGGAAACCGCCCGGTTCCGGGGGGTTGGAGCCGCGCGCCGGCGCGCGGCCGCCGGGCGCTGCGGCTCGATAGCGCGCCGTTTGACAGCCCTCGACCCCGTCTTACTTTCCCCGCGTCCAAAGGAGGATTGAGACCATGGCAATGACGAGATTCGAGCCCTTCCGGGATCTGATGAGGCTGCAGGACGAGCTGAGCCGCGTGTTCGACGACCGCGCCTACCGCAACGGCGAGTCGGTCGGCTGGACGCCGGCGTGCGACATCTACGAGGACGAGGAGGGCGTCACGCTCCGCTTCGACCTCGCGGGCGTCGAGCCGAAGGACGTCGACATCCGGTTCGAGAACGGCGTCCTCACCCTCCGCGGTGAGCGCAAGCTCGACAAGGAGGAGAAGCGCGACAACTACCACCGCATCGAGCGCGCGTTCGGAGCGTTCACCCGCTCGTTCACGCTGCCGGGCACCGTCGACGCGAGCCAGATCCGCGCCGAGGCGAAGAACGGCGTGCTGACGATCGGGCTGCCGAAGCGGGCCGAGGCGAAGCCGCGCTCCATCCAGGTGAAGGTCAGTTAGCGCCGGTCGGACAAAGCGAAGGGGCGGCGCCCCGCAGGCACCGCCCCTTTGCTTTCCTCGCTCGCTCGACCTTCGCAGCCGCCGTTACGACTTCACGGCCGCGATGGGCGCCGGGGGCGGCGCGGTGCGCGCGCCCTTCTCGATGCCCTCCATCTTGCACTGCCCCTCGAAGACGACGCCCTTCTCGATCATGAGGGAGGTCGTCTCGATGTTGCCCTTCATGCGGGCCGGGTGGTGCAGCTCCACCGCGTTCTTCGCCTTCACGTTCCCGTTGATCTCGCCGTGGACGATCACGGTCCCGCAGTTGATCTCCGCCGACACCTTCGCGCCCTCGCCGATGACGAGGACGTCGTTCGTGACGATGGTCCCGGTGAACTTCCCGTCGATGCGGACGGTGCCTTCGAAGGTGAGCTTCCCCTCGAACTCCGACCCGCGACCGAGCAGGGCGTTGAGGTCACCCGTGCTCGCGGGCGTCGTGGAGAGTTCATCGCGCTTCAGCATGGCCATGGGCTTCGACTCCTCGTAGGACGGCATCGGCGCCGTCATGGGCGTTGGCGCCAGGGATGGATCCGCGCCGTTGGCCGGCGACGTCGCCTCTTCCCGCAGCTTGTTCCAGAACGACATCCTGCCTCGGTAGGTGGTGGTGCCCCGTTCGGGTGGGTTCGAACGGGCCGCCGCCCCCACCTCGGGTCGGCGAACCCTCTCACTACGCTCCGATCTTCGCCAGTATTCCGTCGAGCTCGTCGAGCGACGTGTACTCGACCTCGAGCTTGCCGGCGACGGCGGACTTGGGGACGACCCGCACCCTGGCGCCCAGCCGGCGCTGGAGGCGCAGCGCAAGCGCCCGGATTCCAGGGGATTCTGGCGGAGCGGGCGCCTTCTTGTGGCCCTTCAGGGAGAGGAGGCGGACGAGCGCCTCCGTGGCCCGCACGGAGAGCCCCTCGCGCACGGCGCGGGCGGCGACCTTCCGGATCGCGTCGGCGCCTTCGAGGCCGAGGAGCGCCCGCGCGTGGCCCATGTCGAGCTGGCCGTCGCGCACGAGGTCGCGCACGTCCGGCGGGAGCTTGAGGAGCCGGAGCGCGTTCGCGACGGTGGATCGGTCCTTCCCGACGCGCTCGGCGACCTGCTCCTGCGTGAGCCCGTGGTCCTCGACGAGGACCTCGTACGCCTCCGCCTCCTCGATCGCGTTCAGGTCCGTGCGCTGCAGGTTCTCGACGAGCGCGAGCTCGAAGGCCTCCCGCTCGCTCGCCTCGCGCAGGACGGCGGGGACCTCCTTCAGGCCCGCGCGCTGCGCGGCGCGCCAGCGCCGCTC
>DASSQM010000443.1:0-2577 GCA_035702465.1 Anaeromyxobacter sp.
CTCGTCCCGGACCGTGATGCCGCCCTTGCGGCCGGCCTCGGAGACCGTCATCCCACGACGACCCTGCTCGGGCTCGGTGCGCTCGGCGCCGTTGCCCTTCCCCTCAGCCGCCATGTCCCCCCCTCGCAGCGCGCCCCCGCGCGCCCCCTGCGGCTACCCACCTGCCGCCCGACGGCTCAGCGATTGTGGCCGCCGTCGTGGCCGTGGCCGGCCTCTTCCCCCTCGCCGGCCTTCCCCTTCTCGATGAGCTCCCGGACCTTGTGACCGCCCTTGCGCCCGATCTCCTCGTAGAACGGCGTGCCGCGCTCGGCCTTGATGGTCTCGCCGCCCTTCTTGCCGATCTCCTCGTAGAAGCGCGGCCCGCGCTCGGCCTTGACGGTGTCGCCGCCCTTCTTGCCGATCTCCTCGTAGAACTTCCGGCCGCGCTCGGCCTTGACGGTCTCGCCGCCCTTCTTGCCGATCTCCTCGTAGAACTTCCGGCCGCGGGTCTCGCGGACGCGGACGCCCCCCTTGCGACCGGCCTCCGACACCGTCATCGCGCCCTTGCTGCCGCCCTTCTTCTCCTCAGCCATGGATTGCCCCCGTGGTCCTTCCCCGCACAATGTGGTCGCTGGCCTTCCGGCGGCGCAGGGCCCGTCCGAGCACGTGCTCGGCGATGACCTCCGCCATGTCGAGACCCGTCGCCTCGAGGATCCCCTGCCAGCTCGGGTTGCCGTTCACCTCGAGCACGACCGGCCCTTCCGCCCCCATCACCAGATCGACCCCGGCGTAATCCAGGCCGAGCGACACCGCGGCCGATTCCGCGACCGACGCGAGCGTCGGCCCGATCATGAGCGGCTCCACGCGGGCGCCGCCCGAGACGTTCGTCCTCCACTCCCCGGGCGGCGCGTGCCGCGCGATCGCGGCGCGTGCCCGCCCGCCCACCACGAAGACGCGCACGTCGCGCCCCGGGTGCGGCACGTACGCCTGGAGGTACACGGCGCCGTCCCGCGCCACCCGATCGGCGATCGTCCGGCGGCCCGCAGCGTCGGGCGCGAGGCGTTCCACGCCCTCCCCGAGCGACCCCGCGATGGGCTTCACGACGCTCTCGCCGAGCGCCGCGAGGGCGATCTCGGCGTCCGACGCCGTCTGCGCCACGGCGGCGCGAGGGGTCGGCAGCCCCGCCCGCGCGAGCAGCCACGAGGTGCGGAACTTGTCCTGCGCGGAGAGGAGGGGCTCGAGCCTGTTGACCATCAGTGCGCCCGTGCCCTCCAGCGCGCGGTAGACCTCGAACTGGAGGTCCGGATCGCCGGCCCGCCCGAGGCCGCGCGCGAGCACGAACGCGTCGAACTCGCTCGCGGGCATCGCCCCCGCGAGGACGTTCACGTTGCCGTCGTCGACGCGCGCCCCGAGCGCGGCGGGGTCGACGGCGACGGCGTCGGCGCGGCGCGCACACGCCTCGAGGAGGCGTGCGCTGTGCCAGTCGTCGTCCGGCCACGCAGTGACGACCCCGATCCGGATGAACCGCTTCATGCCCGCTCGCTTCCCTATCCGTGCCCCGAACGCCCGGGGGAATGGTGTCCATGCCCGGTCGGCTGGACAAGGGCGCGCCATCCCGTGCCTTTTCGGCCGGGCCCTCCAGGGGAGTCAGCGGTCATCCGCGGGGCGAACCCGGGCCGGGTCTCCGCGGCGGGCGATCAGGCGCCCTCGGGCCGGCCGAGCGCCTCGGTCAGCGCCTCGACGACGCGGCGCGCGCGCTCGCCCTCGAGCCGCTCGCCGTCCGCCGTGCGGACGTAGAAGGCGTCGGCCGCCCGGTGCCCTTCGGTCGTGATGCGCGCGAGATCGACGGTGAGCCCGAGCGCGAAGAACGTGCGCGACAGGGTGTGCAGCAGGCCCACGCGGTCGGCGGTGAAGACGTCGACGACGCTGTGCGCCCGCGCGCTGTCGTTGTCGATCACGATCTTCGTCGGGACGCGCGGCAGCGGCTTCGGGGGAACCGAGGAGGCGCGCAGGCGCCGGGCCATGAGCGCGTCGAGCGACTCCTCGCCCGAGAGGACGCGCGCGAGGTCGCCGCGCGCCGCCCGCCAGCGCGCCCGGTCGAGCGTCCCCTCCTCCGGCCCCCGCACCTCGAAGACGTCGAGCGCGCGCCCCGCGAGCCAGCCGAGCGCCGGGTCGTCGGGCGTGGAGAAGACCTCCGCGTGCTGGATGTCGATGCGGTTCGCCGCGAGCACGCCCGCGATGGTGGCGAGCAGGCCGGGGCGGTCCTTCGCGGTGAGGACGACGTCGGAGTGTCCGAGCGCGGGCTGCTGCTGCATGGCGCCGGCGAGCGCGCGATCGCGGCCGAGGGACAGGAGGCGCAGGTGCCGGGGAGCGAGCCCGGGCGGCACCGTGAGGAAGTAGCGCGCCGGCATGGCCTGGACGAAGCGGTCCTGATCCTCGACGCGCACCCCGCGCGCTCGCGCCTGGAGCGCCTCGGCGACGAGCTCGCGGCCCGCCGCCTCGGCGGTGCCCGGCTCGGGCCGCCGCTCGGCCTCGAGCAGCGCCGCGCGCGTCTTCTCGTACAGCTCGCGCAGGAGCCGCGACTTCCACTCGGTCCAC
>DASSQM010000444.1:0-2160 GCA_035702465.1 Anaeromyxobacter sp.
TCGCTCCGGGTGTGCCAATGGTATTCCCACCGGCGAGCACGAGACCGTCCACCCGGAAGTTGACTCTCCCATTCGACAGGTTGACCGTCGCATTGCCTCCGAGCGTCGACCAGGGCTGGCCGCCGCCCGGGATCCCCGCCACGACGTTCCCGGCCTGCATGATCCCGATGATGGTCTGCCACTTCACCGTCGCGTCATCCGCCCGCGCGCGACCCGCGCCGAGCACGAGGAACGCCGCGACCGCGAGCACCGAGAGCCTCTTTTGCATGTCGTCTCCTCCGGACTGCGTTGAGCCCCTCTGCTTGCCGCGCGGCGCGGCCGGTCCCACGCCCTCGCGGGCCCCTCCCCACCGTGGTGTGCGCTGCGGAAGGAGCCCGGCGCACTTGGAGGAGGCCGGGCGCTCGTTCTCTCCCAGTTCACTGGCCGCCCGCTCCGCGGTAAGTTCAGCGGCGTGGCGGCCGGCGCCCCTCGCTGGCCTCCTCAGGACTCCTGCCCATGTCGACCGCATCCGGCCTCGCAGCGTCCGACGCCACCGCGGCCGCCGTCCGCGTCCCGGCCTCCTTCTTCTCCATCGCGTTCGGGCTGGGGGCGCTCGCGTCGGCGTGGCGCGGGGCCTCGCGGGCGTACTCCGTCTCCCCGTGGCTCTCGGACGCGCTCCTCGTCCTCACGGCGGCGCTCTGGATCGCGCTCTTCGCGGCGCAGGTCGTGAAGGCCGTCACGGCGCCGGACCGGCTCCGCGCCGAGCTCGACGACCCGGTGCAGGGGAGCCTCGCCGCGCTCGCGCCGGCCTCGCTCCTCGCCATCGCCGCCATGACGACCATCCACTACCGCGACTTCGCGGCGGTGCTCTTCTGGATCGGCGCCGCGGCGCAGGTCGTCTCCGCCGTGTGGATCGTCGGGCGCTGGCTCGCGCGGCGCGTCGACCCGAGGCTCGTCACGCCCGCCATGTACCTCCCCGCGTCGGTGGGGAACCTCGTCGCCGCGGTCGCCGCCGGGGCGGTGGGGCGGAGCGACGCCGGGTGGCTCTTCTTCGGCGCGGGCGCCGTCTTCTGGCTCGTGCTCGCGGCGGTGCTGCTCGTGCGCCACCTCGCGGAGGGCGAGCTCGAGCCCGCGCTCCGGCCGCTCCTCGCGCTGGAGCTCGCGCCGCCGGCGTTCGCGCTCCTCGCGTGGGAGTCGCTCCAGGGGAACGCCACCGAGCCGGCGCCGCGCGCGCTCCTCGGCGTGGCGCTCTTCGTCGGGCTCGTGCTCGTGCGGCTCGCGGGCAGGTTCCGCGACGCCCCGTTCGGCGCCGCCTGGTGGGCCTTCACGTTCCCGGTGGCTGCGCTCTCGGCGGCGGCGCTCCGGGCCGCCTCGGGCGCGCCGGAGTCGATCGCCGCCGACCTCGCCATGCCCCTCTTCATCGTGGCGAACGCGCTCGTCGCCGCGATCGCGTACAAGACGGTGGTCGCGCTCTCGCGCGGGAGCCTGTTGCGGTGACGGCGGCGCCGGTTTGCGCGGCGCTTCAGGACGGCTGCCGCTTCGACACCCACCCCGTGATCGAGACGAGGTGCCCATCCGGATCGCGGCAGTCGCACGCCCACAGCTCGCGCGTCGCGTCGGTCGTGATGGCGCGCGGCGGCGTCCGGAACGCGATCCCCTTCGCCGAGAGGTCGGCGTAGGCGGCGCGCACGTCGGCGAACTCGAGCACGATCTCGGTGAGCGCGGCGAGCCCGCCGTCCGGCTCCTTCGGCGGCGCCACGGCGTTGAGCCCGATGTGCACGCCCCCCGCGTCGAGGAACGCGAAGCTCTCGAACGCGCCGAGCGGCCGGAGCCCGAGCTTGTCGCGCCAGAAGCCCAGGCTGCGCTGGAGGTCGGCCACGCGCAGGAGGACGTTCGAGAGGCGGGGGATCGCGGTGGGCATGGGCTGTCGAGTAACGGCCGGGGTGGGCGCGCGCTGCTAGACTCCGCCCCCGTGCTCGTCGAGGTCGCCGTCGCCGCCGCGGTGCGCGGGACGTTCACGTACCGGGTGCCGGGGGCGCTGGCCGAGGAGGCGAAGCTCGGCGCGCGCGTGGCCGTCCCGTTCGGGCGGAGCCGCCGGGCGACGGGCTACGTCGTGGGGTTCCCCACGGCACCGCCCGCGGGGCACGAGCTGCGCGACGTCGCGGCCGTGCTCGACGAGAT
>DASSQM010000445.1:0-2913 GCA_035702465.1 Anaeromyxobacter sp.
TCGCGGACGTTCTCGCGGATGAACTGGGTGACGTCGAGCGCCTTCTCGAGCTTCGCGTCCGCCGGGAGCTGCGCCTCGACCTTCGCGGCGGCGCGGTAAAGTGCGTCCGCGACCGCGACCGCGTTCGAGCCGGCCTGCTTCTGCACCTCGAGGAGCACCGCCCCCTCTCCGTTCAGGCGGCTCGCCGTGCGGACCTCGCGGAAGCCGTCCTCCACGCGCGCGACCTCGCCGAGGCGCACCTGCGCGCCGGACGGGAGCGACGCCACCACCGCGCCGCGCAGCTCGTCCAGCGTGCGGAAGCGGCCGCGCGTCTTCACGTTCATCTCGGCCGCGCCCGAGTCGATGCGGCCGGCGGGCAGGTCGAAGCTCTCCGCGCCGAGCTGCTGCGCGAGCCCGGCGAGCGAGAGCCCCAGCGCCTCGAGGCGCGACGGATCGGCGAGCAGCCGCACCTCGCGCTCCAGCCCGCCCACCACCGTCACCGCCGCGACGCCGTCCACCGCCTCGAACCTCGGCTTCACCACGTCCTCGGCGAAGCGCCGCGCCTCGGCCGGATCGCGCGCCGAGAGCGCGTAGACCACGACGGGCATGGCCGAGAAGTCGAAGCGCTGCACCACGGGGTCCTCGACCTCGCGCGGGAGCTTGCCGCGGATGCCCGCGATGCGATCGCGCACGTCGGCGGCCGCCGCCTTGGCGTCCGTCGACAGGCTGAACTTGACCATCACGGTGGAGACCGAGTCGCGCGACGTGCTGCGCACCTCCTCGACGCCGTTCAGCGCCGAGACGACCTCCTCGACCTGCTTCGTGACGAGCTGCTCGACCTCCTCCGGCCCGGCGCCCGGGTACGCCGTGACGACCACCGTCACGGGGAACTCGACCTTCGGGTAGAGGTCGACGCCGAGCTTGCTCGCGCCGAGCATGCCGAGCGTCATGAGCGCCACGGTCACCATCGCGGTGAACACGGGGCGGCGGATCGCGATCTCGCTGAGGAACATGGCTCTCTCCGGTTTCGAGCTCGTTGGACGCTCAGTTCGCCGCACCCGCCGGCGCGCCGGCCGACGCCGTGCGGACGCCCGCGTCGAGCGCCGGGTCCGCGGCGCCGCCGTGGGCGAGCGCCGCCTGGCCCGCGGTCGCCACCACGTCGCCCTCCTCCAGCCCGTCCAGGACGACGACGCGCCGCCCGTCGGACGCGCCGAGGCGGGGCTTCACCGCCTCCGCCTTGCCGCCGGCGAGCCGCCACACCACCGCGCCGCCGGGGCCGTCCACGACCGCCTCGCGGGGCGCGACCACCGCGTCCTCCACCCGGCCCGCCGCGACCACCGCGCGCGCGAACATGCCGGGCAGGAGCTTTCCGGCGCCGTTCTCGATCTCGATCTCGACGGTGGCGCGGCGGGTGGCGGGATCGAGCGACGGCGCGCGCGCCGCGACGACGCCGCGGAAGGTCTCGCCCGGCCGCGCGTCGACGGTCACCTCCGCGATCGCGCCGGGCGCGAGCCGCGCCCACTCCGCCGCCTCGACCGCCGACTCGAGCTTGAGGGTCGAGACGTCCTCGACCGCGAACGCGGCGGCGGCGGGGCCGACCTGCGCGCCGACGTCGACCGCGCGGCGCGTCACCGCGCCCGCGATCGGCGCGACGACGCGCGCCTTGCGCACCTGCTCGTCCGCGAGCCCCGCCGCCGCCTGGGCCTGCGCGAGCTGCGCCTCGGCGGCCGCGAGCCGGACGGCGGCGGCGTCGAGCTGCGCCGGCGGGACCATCCCACCGTCGTGGAGCACCTTCGTGCGGCCGTGCTCGACGCGCGCGCCGTCCAGGTTCGCGCGGGCGAGCGCCACGGCCGCGTGCGCCGCCTTCGCCTGCCATGCGATGTCGTCGTGCGCGAGGGTCGCGAGCACCTGGCCGGACCGCACGCGATCGCCGAGCCGGACGTGCAGCGCCTCGACGCGGCCGGCGAGCTCGGGGTGGACCTCGACGGCGTTCCGCGCGCGGATCGAGCCGGTGAGGAGCACCTTCTCCTCGACGTCGCCGCGCAGGAGCCGCGCGGCGGGGACGATCGGAGCGCGAGGCGGGTCCTGGCCCGCGCGGCGCGAGGCGCCCGCGACGGCGGAGACGCGCACCGCGACGAGCGCGAGGAGGAGGGCGAGGGCGACGCCGATCGAGATCTTGGTCTTCACGGTCGGACCTTCCTGCGGTTCGGGGACGAGGGGTCCGAGAGCACGGCGCGTGCCGGCGTGGCGAAGCCAACGATTTCGATGAGTTGCCGCGGAGCGGCGCGCCGGGCTCGTCAGATGCCGCTGGCGGCCGGTTGCGAGCTCGCAGCCGGTTGCGAGCGCGTCGCCGCGAGCAGCCAGGCGCCGGGCGCGATCGCGAGCGCCGTCGAGATGGCGCCTGCCGCCTCCGGGCCGAGCGGGCCGGACGCGACGAAGGCGACCGCCCAGGCGACGACCGCGAGGCGCGCGATCTCGGCGGGCACCGCCCAGCGGCAGCCGTCGAGGAGGCCGCCGAGCGTGAGCAGCGTCGCGTAGACGAGGAGCGCGGAGCCCGCGAGGGTCGCGCCGGTCGCGCTCCCCTGCCGGAAGAGGAGGACGAGCGTTCCGGCGCAGAGCGGTACGAACTGGACGAGCACGTAGCGGCGCACGGCGGGGACCGCGCGCGCCGGCAGCGGCGGTCGCGCCACGAGCGCCGCCTCCGCCTCGCCCTCGCTCGCGACGGTCGCGTCCGCCGGCGCCCACGCCGGCGACCGCCACAGGACGCGGAGCCGGTCGAGGCCGCGCAGCGCCCGCGCCCGGTGCCAGAGCTCGACCCACCCCTCGATCTGGGCGCGCAGCGGGTGGAAGCTCGTGAGCCGCTTCGTCACGCCGTAGCGGATCGTGCCCCGCTCCTCCGCGTACGTGCCGAAGAGCAGGTCCCACACGACGAGC
>DASSQM010000446.1:0-2069 GCA_035702465.1 Anaeromyxobacter sp.
GACGTCGCGGTCGCGCGCGCGTGGAACGACGGCGGGACGCGCGCGGCGGCGAGGCAGAGGAGGGGCGGCGGCGTGGCGGCGTTCACCGCCGCGCGGAGCGCCTCGGGGTCGTGCGTCGCGCGCGCCCAGAAGCTCACCACCTGGTCGAGCGCGGATACGCCGGCGTCGGTCCGCGCCGCGACGTCGAGGCGCCCGGCGAGACCGAGCGGGCGCAGCGCGTCCTCGAGCGCCTCCTGCACCGTGGGGAGCCCGGGCTGGCGCTGGAACCCGCGGAACGCCGCGCCGTCGTAGGCGATCCGGAGCGCGTAGCGGTGCTTCACGGCGGCCCCGGGGGCACGCTGTCGGACCCGCGTCGAGAATGCGTCGTCATGAGCCGCACCGATGCCGCCATCGCAGGGAAGATCGAGGAGCTCCCGGAGTCGTCCGTCCGCCGCAAGGTGCTCGAATGCGCGCGCCGGTTCAAGGCGTCGTGGGTGGAGCTGGGGCGCCTGCTCACGCAGGTGAAGCGCGACGGCCTGTGGCGCGAGTGGGGGCACGCGAGCTTCGACGCGTACGTCACGAAGGAGCTCTTCATCCGGAAGCAGACCGCCGAGAAGCTGACGATGTCGTACGGCTTCCTGGAACGGCACGAGCCGGCGCTCGCGGAGGCGCCGCCGGGCCGCGGGGAGGCGCGCACTGCGCCGCCGTTCGAGGTCATCGAGGTGCTGTCGCGCGCGGAGGCCGCGGGGCGGCTCGACGGCGACCGCTGGACGGAGCTCCGCGAGGAGGTGCTCGAGGCGCCCACCGCGAGCGCGGTGAACCGACAGCTCACCGAGCGGCTCGGACCGGCCCCTCGTCCGCCGCCCGCGGCCGAGGAGGAGCGGCTCGGCAAGCTCCTCGCCCTCGCGAGGAGGCTCGCGTCCGCCTGTTCCCAGGACGAGGCGGTGCCACAGGCGATCGCCGAGCGCGCGAAGGCCCTCGTCGAGGACCTCGAGGAGATCGCCGAGTCGTGACGCGGAGGTGACCCCCCCGGCGGCGGGTCGGAGGTGGAGGAACGGCGAGCGCAGGACTAGAGGAGGGGGGCGGGCGGTTCCGGAGCAGCCTCGCTATATTGCCCGGAGGCCGCCGGCTACGAGCGGGCGGCTGGATGAGGTACCATCGCCACAGAGGGGTCGCGTGAGCCGGAAAGAGCACCACCACGGAAACCTGAGCTGCTCTTTCTGCGGGAAGGGCCAACGCGAGGTGCGCAAGCTCATCGCGGGCCCGACCGTCTACATCTGCGACGAGTGCATCCGGCTCTGCAACGACATCATCGCCGAGGAGGCGGAGCGCGACGAGGGCCGCCCGGCGGTGTCGCTCCCGACTCCCGCGGAGATCAAGAGCTTCCTCGACGACTACGTGGTCGGCCAGGACCGCGCCAAGAAGGTGCTCGCGGTCGCCGTCTACAACCACTACAAGCGCGTCTACTCGAAGAAGCCGCCGCGCCCGCAGCGCCCCGGCCAGAGCCGCCCGGGCAACGAGGAGGTCGAGCTCCAGAAGTCGAACATCCTCCTCATCGGCCCCACCGGCTCCGGCAAGACGCTGCTCGCCCAGTCGCTGGCGCGGTTCCTCAACGTCCCGTTCACCATCGCCGACGCGACCAGCCTCACCGAGGCGGGGTACGTCGGCGAGGACGTGGAGAACATCGTCCAGAACCTCCTCCACAACGCCGACTACGACGTGGAGAAGGCGACGCGCGGCATCGTCTACATCGACGAGATCGACAAGATCGCCCGCAAGGGCGACACGCCGAGCCCCACCCGCGACGTCGGCGGCGAGGGCGTCCAGCAGGCGCTGCTCAAGATCATCGAGGGCACGCGCGCGAACGTCACCCCGCGCGGCGGCAAGAAGTACAACCAGCAGGAGTACATCCAGGTCGACACGTCGAACATCCTCTTCATCGTCGGCGGCGCGTTCTGCGGGATCGAGCAGGTGATCCGGCGCCGCGCGGGGGTGAAGGGGCTCGGGTTCGGCGCGCGCATCGAGAAGAAGGAGGACGCCTCCCTCGGCGAGCTCCTCGCGCAGGTGGAGCCCACCGACCTCGTGAAGTT
>DASSQM010000447.1:0-4515 GCA_035702465.1 Anaeromyxobacter sp.
TGCAACGCGGGCTCGAAGGAGTACCTCGACTACGAGCCCGGCGTCGGCGAGGCGATCGCGTCCACGAACATCGGCGTGCAGCCGCTGCCGGCGCCGCGCGCGGGCGCTGCGCCCGCGGCGGGGAGCGGCGTGCGCCAGGTCGCGGACAACCGCTACGAGCTCGACCGCAGCGTCATCGACTCCACCCTCTCGAACCTCAACACCATCGCCACCCAGGCCCGCATCGTGCCGTCGTTCCGCAACGGCGTCGCGAACGGGTTCAAGCTCTTCTCCATCCAGCCGGGCTCGCTCTATGCGTCGATCGGGATCGAGAACGGCGACGTCATCCAGCGCGTGAACGGGTACGAGATCAACTCGCCCGAGAAGGCGCTCGAGCTCTACCAGAAGCTCCGCGAGTCGCAGCACGTCACGATCGAGCTCGATCGCGGCGGGCAGGTGATCCGCAAGGAGTACAACATCAGCGGCCCGTGACGTCTCCGGCCGAAAGCCCCGCCATGCGAAAGCTCGTCGCTGCCGTCGTCCTCGCGCCCGCCCTCGCCCTCGCCCAGGTGCCGATCCGGCCGCAGCCCACGGATCCGCAGGGGCGGCCGCTGCCGACCGGGCCGCTGCCCACGACGCCCACCGGTCCCTCCGCGACGCCCCCGCCTGCGCCGAGCCCGGCTCCGCGGGCCGCGCCGAGCGCGACGCCGCCGCGCGCGACCTCGCCCGGCGGAGCGCAGGCCCCGGGCAACGGGCGCGCGCGCAGCAACGCGAACACCGAGCCGCTCCGCGCCACCGACGCGCGCTGCGTCCCGCTCCAGGGCCGCTTCATGCTGTCGTTCAACAAGGCGGACATCGTCGACATCCTCGAGCAGGCGAGCCGCTGGACCTGCCGGAACTTCGTCTACACGGACGACATCGCGCGCGGGAAGATCACGCTCCTCTCGAAGACGCCGGTCACGGCGGACGAGGCGTACGCGGCGTTCCTCGCGGCCCTCAACTCGAACAACATCTCGGTCTACGCGACCGGTCGCTACTACAAGCTCATCCGGACGGCGGACTCGAAGAAGAACCCGATCCCGACCTACACGGGCCCGTCCTCCGAGACGCCCGCGAACGAGCAGCCGGTCACGAAGGTGATCCGGCTCCAGTACGCCGACGCCGATCAGATGCGCGGCATCGTCGGGAACTTCCTCTCGCCCCAGGGCGCGGACGTGCAGTCGATCCCGCCCGACATGCTCATCGTCACGGACATCGCCCTCAACCTGCGCCGCATCGAGCGCATCCTCGACGCGGTGGACCGCGCGGGCGCCGGCGACCTCGTGCGCATCGTGCAGATCCGCTACGCGGCGGCGAAGGACATCGCCGACAAGATCAACCAGATCTTCCAGGCCCAGGGGCCGAAGGCCGCCCGCCGGTCCTTCGGGACCCCCTCGCCCGCGGCGCCGCGGCCGCCGGGCGTCACCGCCGTGCCCGCGCCCGCGCCAGCGGTGCCCGCCGGAGCGGCCGGCGCCGATCGCCCGGGCGAGGTCTCGGTGTCCAAGATCCTGCCCGACGAGCGCACGAACAAGCTCATCATCATCGCCGACGAGAAGGGCTTCCAGCGCATCCAGGAGCTCATCGATCAGCTCGACGTCCCCACGAGCGGCGAGGGCGGCATCCACGTGGTGTTCCTCCGCAACGCGAACGCGGAGGAGCTCGCGCAGACGCTCTCGAACCTGGCGCAGGGCCGCGCGCGTCGCCAGGGCGGAACGCCCGGCGCGCCCGCGGGCGTGCCCACCCCCGGCGCGCCGCAGCTCCCCCAGGTCCGCCCGGCGAGCACGGGCCTGCCGGGCGCCGGCGGCGACGTCACCGCCGAGCTCTTCAGCGGCGAGGTCAAGATCACGTCCGACAAGGCGCAGAACGCGCTCCTCATCCAGGCGAGCGGCGCGGACTTCCTCGCGCTGCAGCGCCTCATCGAGCGCCTCGACCGCCCGCGCCGCCAGGTCTTCGTCGAGGCCGTGATCCTGGAGGTGACGCTCCGCAACGACGTGGAGCTCGGCGTCGGCGCCCACGCCGCCGTGCCGTTCGACTACAAGGGCGACACCGGCATCATCCCCATCGCCTCGGAGCCCGGCCGCGTCTCGTCGTTCAACCTGCTCCAGGCGGCGGGGCTGGGCGGGTTCCTCACCGGCTTCTCGGGCCCCGTCACCGCGGAGATCAAGAACCTCGGCTTCGCCTTCCCGTCGATCGGGTTCCTCGTCCAGGCGCTCCAGTCCTCGTCCGACGCGAACGTCCTCTCCACGCCGCACATCGTCGCGACGGACAACGAGGAGTCGGAGATCACCGTCGGCCAGAACGTGCCGTTCCAGGCCGGCTTCACGCCGTCGGGCCTGTCGGGCCTGATCGGCGGCGCGACGAACCCCACCACGGGGACCAACACCGCGCTCGGAGGCCTCACCGGGCTCACGGGCCTCTCGGGCCTCATCGCGCCGATCCAGCGCCAGCCCGTCGAGCTGCGCGTGAAGATCAAGCCGCAGATCAACGAGGGCGGCAACGTCCGGCTCAGCGTGGACGCGCAGAACGAGGAGATCACCGAGCGCGACGCGCAGCTCGGCCCGACCACCTCGAAGCGCACGGTGAAGACGCAGATCGTGGCGCGCGATCAGAGCACCATCGTGATCGGCGGCCTCATCCAGGAGCGCAACGTCCGCAGCGTGAAGCGGGTCCCGCTCCTCGGCAGCCTGCCCATCGTCGGGTGGCTCTTCCGCGACCAGCAGACCACGAAGCAGAAGACGAACCTCCTCATCTTCCTCACCCCGTACATCATCCGGGACGAGTCCGACTACCGGCGCATCTACGAGCGGAAGCGCAAGGAGCAGCAGCAGTTCATCGAGCAGTTCTACGGGCGTCAGCCGGCGTACGAGGTCGACGTCGACTTCGCGCGCAAGGCGGGCCCGTACACGCGCATGCACTCCGGCGTGGTCGAGGAGTCCTCGAGGCTCGAGAACGGCGGCACCGGCGGGCCGGGCGAGCGGATCGCCCCCGCGCGCGGCGAGCGCGGCGCGCCGCCGTCTCTGGCCCCGCCGCAGGGCGACCGCCCGCAGGGGGCCGTCCCGCCCGCGCCGGTCCCTCCCCGGCAGCCGCCGGAGCGCGAGGAGGAGGGCACGCCCGTCGATCGGCTCGAGGTGCAACCCGACGTCCCCACGCCGCCGGGAGACCAGGACGGGCAGACGGCGCCCCCCGCGCCCGCGCCGCAAAGTCCTCCCGCGGAGCGTCCGCCGGGATGACGCATCGTGCGCCGTCCGTTTCATGGGATCCGAGATGAGCGAAGAAATCCAGACCGAGATCCTGCCGCTCGAAGAGGGAGCGCCGCGCGAGCGCACGGCCGTCGTCGCGAACGCGCCGGCGTTCCTGTGCGGCCGTCCCGTGGGCGAGATCCTCGTCGAGATCGCCAAGCTCCCGCCCGAGAAGATCGAGGAGGCCCTCGCGCTCCAGCGCGGCGAGCACGCCGGCGCGCGCCTCGGCGAGATCCTCGTGCGCATGAAGGCGGTCGCCGAGGAGGACGTCCTCCGCGCGCTCGCCATCCAGCTCGACCTGCCGTTCCTTGCGCGCATCGAGCCGGAGTCCGTCCCCGGCGACCTGGCCGGCAAGGTGCCGATCCACTTCGCCAAGCAGGCGCGCGTGCTCCCGCTCGGCCTCGCGGGGGGCGCCGTGCGGCTCGCCGTCGCCGACCCGCTCGACACGGCCGCGCAGGATTCGGTCGCGCTGCTCGTCGGCGCGCAGGTGGCGCCGGAGGTCGTGCCCGGGGCGGTCGTGCTCGACGCCATCAACGCGGTCTACGACCGCGCCGCGAACGAGCACGAGAAGCTCATGGAGGACCTCGAGACCGGGGACCTCGAGTCGGTCGCCCACGAGCTCGAGGAGCCCACCGACCTCCTCGACGCCGACGACGAGGCGCCCATCATCCGCCTCGTGAACTCGCTCATGTTCCGCGCGGTGAAGGAGCGCGCGAGCGACATCCACATCAACCCCGAGGAGAAGGACATCTCCGTGCGGTATCGCATCGACGGCGTGCTGCGCGAGGTGATCCGCCCCCCGAAGCGCTACCAGGCGTCGATCGCGAGCCGCATCAAGATCATGGGCGGCCTCAACATCGCGGAGAAGCGCCTGCCGCAGGACGGCCGCATCCGCATCAAGATCGCGGGCAAGGACGTGGACATCCGCCTCTCCACCGTGCCGACCGCGCACGGCGAGCGGATCGTGATGCGCCTCCTCGACAAGTCGAACGTGGTGCTCGATCTCGCCGAGCTCGGGTTCGAGAGCTGGCAGCTCAAGATCATGGACGGGCTCGTCACCCGCTCCCACGGCATCGTGCTCGTCACCGGTCCCACCGGCTCCGGCAAGACCACCACGCTCTACGGGGCGCTCGCCAAGATCAACTCGCCCGACCTCAACATCCTCACCATCGAGGACCCGGTCGAGATCCAGATGAAGGGCGTGGGTCAGGTGCAGGTCAACCCGAAGATCGACCTCACCTTCGCGGGCGGGCTGCGC
>DASSQM010000448.1:0-4815 GCA_035702465.1 Anaeromyxobacter sp.
CTTCTCGACGTGCTGCGGGAGGCCGAGCGGGCCGACGAAGTCGGCGAACGCCTCGCCCTGCTTGTAGTCCGTCATCATCTCCCGCGTCGTCTTCCCGAGCGTCTGCACGACCATCGTGATCGTGCCCTTCTTCCGGTCGAAGTCGGCGACCGTGAGCGGGATGCGCTCGCCGCCCTCGCGGAGGCGGAGCATCACGAAGTGGCCGGGCTGGGCGGCCCGGGCGACGTCGGGGGCCTCGACCTCCCAGAGGAAGGTCGTGTCGGAGAACGCTTCGCGGCGGACGATGGAATACGGCATCGGGTCCGATCCCTCCGTTGGGATTCTTGGGAGCTGAAGAGGGCCGGTTGGTATCAGCCCGGAACGCAACCCGTCAAGGGCGGATCCCGGATTTTCGATAGAAATTTCCGATGCGTCGAGTCCAGTTTCCTTATCGCCTGCGACGCCGCGGCGCGGCGGCTCTCACCGCGAGCCCGGAACGCGGTCCTTGAAGGCGAGCTTGCCGAGGGCGGCCGCGATCTCGGGGTTCCCGGGCGAGAGCGTCAGCGCCTTGCGCAGGAGCGCGATGGCCCCGTGTACGCTGCCGGCCGCCATCTCGGCCCTGGCGCGGTCGTAGAGCGCCTGCGCCTCGGCGGCGCGCTCCTCCCGCGACTGCGGCGGGTCCGGGGCGTGGCCGGGGTGTCGCGGCCCGCCCCAGGACGCGCCGGGGTGCGCTCGGGCTGCTCCGCGCGGCGGGGTGACGTCGAGCGCCGGCCCGGAGTCCCCGAGGTCGAGCGACGGGTGCGGGTCCCGCGGTGGAGCAGTTCCCCACGGCGAGGCGGCCGGGTTCGAGAACGGCGGCGCCGGCGGCGGGAGCGGCGCGGACAAGGGCTCTATCGGCATCGGCGTCGGCTCGAGCTCGGGCGGCCGGCTCTGCAGGGACGGCGGCGCGGTGAGCGGCGGGCCGGAGCCGAGCGACTCGATCGCGAGCGACGCCTCGACCTCGGTGAGGATGCGCTTCCACGCGTCCGGGTGCGCCGACTGCCCGCGCGAGAGCGTCACCGCCTGCCGCGCGAGGAGCGAGAAGAGCGCGCGCTGCGCGGCCGGCCAGCGATCGCGCAGGCGCGCCTGCAGCTCGTCGATGCGCGCGCCGCTCGCGATGAAGCGCAGCAGCGACGCCTCCTCCGCCGTGAAGTCGACGAGGAAGCGCGGCGGGGGCCCGAGGTAGACCATCGCCTCGACCGGGATGCGCTCCGGGACGCGCCGCCACGAGCCGAGCCGCGGCTGCGAGGCGATGAGCTTCTCGAACCAGCGCTCCGCGGACGGCACGAACGGCTCGTCGAAGGCGATGCCGACGCGCCACGGGGGCTGCTCGCTCACCCAGCAGACCTTCCCGTGCGCCTTGAGCGGGTCGGCGACCTTGTCGCACGCGATGACGAGCTCGACCGCGTCGCCGGCGTCGAGGTGCCGCGGCGAGACCACCTGGCAGCCGCGCGCCCCGATGTCCTCGGTCTCCGCGTCGAACGGCCCCGCGGCCGAGACGACCGCGGCACGGCAGCGGGCCGGAGCGCGCGGCGCCCGGCGCGGGTTCACGATGAACTCCGCCATGCGCGTCCATCCTAGCCGAACCTCGGCGGGGACACGATGTAGGCGCCGCGCTATCCTCGCGACGCACTTGGACGAACGTCCCTCACCCACGGTACACGGCGGGCGCCCCCGGGCGCTCGCCGAGACCCCCGCCACGTACGCGCTCGCAGCGATCTGCGTCGCGGTGCTCGCCTGGGTCGAGGCGCACGGCTCGTCCACGGACACCGCCACGCTCGTACGCTTCGGCGCCCTGGAGCGGGGACGCGTCTGGGCCGGAGAGCCGTGGCGGCTCCTCACCGCGCCGTTCCTGCACGTCGGCTGGTTTCACCTTGGGTGGAACGTGGCGGCGGGCGTTCCGTGGTGCCGGCCCGTGGAGCGCGCGCTCGGGTCGCGTCGCTTCGTGCTCGTGTACCTCGCGAGCGCGGTGGGCGCGTCCGCGCTCTCGCTGCTCGGCCAGGACGTTCCGTCCGCGGGCGCGTCGGGCGCCCTCTTCGGCGTGGTGGGCGCGACCCTGGCCCTGCACCGGCGCGCCCTCGGGAGCTGGCGCGCCTTCGCGGCGAGCGGCCCGGCGCGACGGGTCATCGCGGCGATCGTCCTGTTCAGCGTGCTCGGCGGACTCGCGCTGCCCCTCGATCAGCTCGCCCATGCGGGCGGCCTCGCCGTGGGCGCCGCCATCGCGTGGCTCCTCACCCGGCCCTCGCCGGCGCGCGCCTGGCCCTGGATCGCGTTCTCGGGGGCGCTCGCCGCCGTCGTCCTGGCGGCGTGCTGGCCGCGGGCGTCGATGAGCCGCTTCGAGGCCGAGCAGGTGGAGCGGTCGATCGCCGCGGCGCTGAGATCGAGCGACGCCGCCGAGGCCCGGCGGCTCTTCGCGCGCGCCGACGCAGGCCGTCACGACTCCGACCGGCTCCGGCTGCTCCGGGCCTACCTGAAGGTGCAGGAGAACGATTTCGAGGGCGCGCTCGACCTCGCGCGAAAGCTCCGCGCCTCCGGCGACGCACGCGTCCGCGACGACGCGACGAAGCTCGCGCGCGAGGTCACGAGGAACCTCGCCTACCGTCACTACACGGGTGACGGCGCTCCCCGAAATCCGTGGCGCGCCCGCGCCTACCTCGAGGAGGCGTGCGCGCTCGGCGACGAGCCGAGCTGCGAGGCCACGCAGTCGACCCCCGCCCGATGAGGGCCCCGGATCGGGGCCGCACGCCCGGTATTTGCGGGACTTGCTGTGACCCAGTTCGTGCGGGAAGGTGTTTCAACAGGGGCAGGGAGGCCGCCCATGGCCGTGGACTGGAGCCCGGAGCTGACCATCAACGACGAGCTGCTCGACACGCAGCACGTCGATCTGTTCCGGAAGATCGACGACATCGCGGACGCCCTGCGAGGTCCGAAGGACGTGCTCGAGGCGAAGATGACGGCGTTCGCCGACAGCCTCATGGCGCACCTCGCGATCGAGGAGCGCGTCATGGACGAGCTCCTCTACCCGGAGCGCGTCCGCCACAAGTCGGCGCACGAGATGTTCGCGGCGGACTTGGAGAGGATGCGGGCCGAGGTTCGCACCAGCGGCGCGACGGCATCGGTGACGGACTGGGTGAGGCGGCGGCTGCCGGAGTGGCTCAAGTTCCACATCCGCGTGAACGATCAGCCCTTCGCCTCCTGGCTGCTGCGCCGGCGCGCCGAGGCCGCCGCCGGACGCAACATCCGCAGGACCGACGGCCGGCGGTCCTCGTAGCCACTGGTTCCTGCGGCTTTCAGCCATCAGCCGACAGCCACCAGTCCACGGCCGGTGAGCGCTTCGCTGTTGGCTGAGCGCTGACACCTGTAGACCCCGCCTCACGCCCCCGCCACCACCCCCGGCGCGACCGCGAGCAGCTCGTCCACCTCGGCCGCGAGGAGCCACTCGTTCGCCCGCGACGCGGCCTCGCGGATCGCGATGAGGCGATCGCGCGGCGCGGCCCCGCGCTCGCGCAGCCTGCGCACCTCGGCGTAGAGCGCCGCGAGCTCCGGCGCGAGCGACGCCGCCTTGCGCGCGCGCGCCCTCGCCTCCCCTTCGCCGCTCGTGAACGACGACAGCTCGCCGAACGAGCGATCCCACGCGCCCGGATCCGCCGGGCCGCCGGCGACCGAGCGGAGGTCGGACGACGCGAAGAGGAGCGCCCACGACGGCAGCTCCACCCGGCGTCCGCCGAGCGCCCCCTCGAGGTGGACGACCTCCCCTCCTCCGACGGCGAAGCCCTTCAGCCGGAGCCCGGTCGCGAAGGCGACGTCGAACGCGCCGCGGTCCGGGACCGCCCCTTCCCCGAACGCGACGACCACGTCGCCCGGCCACGGACGGCCCTCGGTCCTGCCCGCGCGCGAGACGAGCACCGGGCCCGCGACGCGCGCCAGCGCGCTCGAGAGCCCGGGCGCCACCTCGGCGTCCACGGCCGCGCGCTCGACCACGCGGCCCGACAGCTCGCGGCCGGTGGAGAGCACGAGGTGATTCACCGTGCGTGCGCGGATCGCCTCGTCGAGCCCGGCGTCGCCGCCGCGCTTCCACGAGAGCGTCGAGACGAAGCCGTCGAGCACCTCGAAGAGCTCGTCGAAGTCGCGGGCCACGAAGAGCTGCGGCTGCATGCGCGTGATGTCGTACGCCACGTCGGCGCAGCCCGGCGTGAGCGGCAGCTTTCGGACCTTCGGCGTGAGGCAGTGCACCGCCTCGCCGATCGACGAGAGGAGCCCGGCGCCGTACAGCCTGGGATCGTCGATCGAGCCCACGAGGCCGTACTCCGCGGTCCACCAGTAGAGGCGGCTCGCCCGCGTCGCCTCCGAGGCGTACCGGACGCTGGCGGCGGCAGCCCCGAGCCGGGCCTCGGCCAGCGCCACCTCCTCCGGCGACGCGGCGGGGTCCTCCTTCGCGACGGAGAGGTTCCGGATGGCCTCGAAGACCGTCTGGTCCTCGGCGGAGGCGATGGCGCGGAACCCGGCCTCGCCGCAGCGCTGGAGGTACTCGGCGTAGGTCGAGTCCGCGACGAACGGCGCGTGCCCGGCGCTCTCGTGGACGATGTCCGGCGCGGGCGTGTACTCGATGTGCTCGTGGCTGCGGATGTCGGCCGCGATGGCGAGGACGCGCCGGCTCTGCAGCTCCGTGAAGACCGCGGGCGGGATGAAGCCGCGGACGGCGACGGCGGACCACCCGACCCGCGCGAGCTTCACGTTCATCTCGTCGATGCTCGGGATGCGCTCGACCTCGATGCCGGTCGCCTCGAGCCCCGCGAG